>JAUYET010000003.1 GCA_030691265.1 Pseudomonadota bacterium | reverse complement strand
CGGAAATCGCGGCTGTTGAAATCGGCGAACTTGGACGGCACCTTGTCGTAATAGTTGGTGAAACCGCCTTTGATGAAGGTGTTGTCTTCCAGGCGGAACGACAGCAGCACGGCTTTCTTGATCCACTGATGGGTGACCCAGTGCTGGCCATTGTTTTCACCAGTAATGCGCTCGGCGACGCGCAGTTCGCCGGTATCGAGCAAGTCGATAACGGCCATCACGGCATCCTTGACCTTGGGTTCGGCATTGCGCGGGGTGATGTCGGCACGGCGCTCAAAGGCCTCTTCGATAATCAGTTGCAGGTCATGCATGGGGGTTTCCTTTGGTTAGAAAAAATATGGGCGACGGATTGTCCAATAAAGGCAATGAATACGATAATCCGGGCAAAGCTGTGAGCGAAACTCGGCCCCGCGCCGTGTGAACCTTCGGGGTTCCTATACTCATGGCTTTTCCCTTTTCTGCTCCCCGAAGCGTCCATCCACGGTCAGCGGCTGCTGGGCGTTGAAGAAGGTTCCGCGCTCCGGGCCGAAATGCAGGTCGTGAATCTCGCCCACCTGCGGCCAGATCACTTTCAGGAAGCGTTCATCCCGCTTTGAAGCCCCTGTTTCTTGATCCTCGCGCGACTCAAAGAAACGTTGCACCGCCCAGAGAAAATAGTCCACCGCTTGCAGGCAAGCATCGGTTTTTGGGGTAGCAACCTGAATCCGCCAATCATCCCGACTGCCGCGACCGAAGCCGTATTTGGCCGCAAAATCCCGCTCGGCATGATCAATCGCGGTACGGATCGCCTCGTTGCGGTCACTCTGCCCGCGCCGCGCCACGCACACTTCGTAGACATCGGCCAAGCGGTGGAACTTGCCGAACAGGGAACGCATCAGCCCGTCGTACAACTCGTTGTGCTGATAGCGGTAGCCGGGTTCCACTTCATTCCGCAGCAGGACATCTTGCAGGATGCGGGCCTTGTCACAGACCACCGCATGAAAACGCAGCGCGTTGCCCTCCGCCGCCAGTAGTTTGAATACCTCATAGCGAACCTCAGGCAAATCGTCCTTGGCATGAAATGCCACGGCGGTCTTGCCGCGCGCAGGGGCGAAGGAGGGAACGCCACCAAAATAGGGATTGGCCAACAGTTGCTGGCGCAGCGCATCGAGTCGTTGCCCCAATCCCGCCGGGTCATCTACCTCCAGCTTGCCCAGGATGAAATAACGCGAACACCCCTCGGTGCCAACAATGGCGCGGCGGCGGTTGGCGAACAACGTCGGGTCGCCCGCTTCATCGACGTAGATATTCAGCGTGTCTTGTGGCACCGAACAATTACTCCCCGCCGCAGATATGCCCTGCGACCAGTGCCCTGGCAAACGCTGCATATTCGGCGTCGTCTCGGCAGGCTTCTTCCAACAATATCCCCGCGTCAGGGTCGTTCTCTGCGCACCGTGACAGAACGCACAACTGCATCACCCGCCGCGACCGATAAGCCCGTAAGTCCTGGCGATTGAGGCCAAGACAGGTTTCTGTCGTCTTCCCTCTTGCCGTTGTCCCGACGACAGTAGCCAGTCGAGCCCGAAAATCGAAGACAAACTCGAAATGCGCATCGGGGAAGTCCTCGCAAGGGTTGATCAACGGCCCACCCTCGGCGGCCTCCGGAAAGCGGCCCCCTTTGTGTTCCGGACCATTGCATATGGCACATGACAGCAGCAGGTTGCGCCACTCGAACGCAAGCGACCTGAACCCCAGCTTCGATTTCGGCCGGAAATGCTCGATGTGCCCGTAATCAACATGAAGAATCTTGCTTTCGCAGTAGGCGCACTTACCGTGAAACATCGACACCAGAGCACGCTTGATCTCTAGGTGACGATATTTCTTTTCGGCGCGCGTTTTGTCTTCCTTGGTAACGGCATTGAGCAGCGCCTGCGTCCAAGCGACCTGGTTCTGCTCAATCACGGCAGGCTTCGCCGCCCGCTCGACACGGATCATGGCAGAGCCTTCTCCAGGTAAGCCTCAATCCTGGATTGCAGTGAACCGGGTTCTGGCGGCCCACCAATCGGCCGGGCCGTTTCCACGAACAGGGAAAGCTGTTCGAACTCGGCACTTTCTTTTTTGGACAGCCTGGTTCGTTTCACGAGCAATTCGTCGTAGCGGTCGATCTTTTCCTGCGTCTGTGGCGAGTAAGGAGAAACGTTGCCGAAGGCGTCGCTTTGCAACACGCGGTCCACACTGAGCGCGGAAAAATCGCGGACTTCTTCGACCGAGGTTTTGCCATTCGACAGCGAGAATTTGAGCGTCAGCGCCTCCTGGCCCGCCCCTGCGGCGATGAACGGGCTATGCGTCGCAACAATGAACTGAAGATTGGGAAACTGCTTGCGCAACCAGAGGGCGATGTCCCGTTGCCAGATCGGGTGGAGGTGAATATCCAACTCGTCGATGAGTACCACACCCTCTTCATTCAACGGGTCGCTACTCTCCGGGAAAGCCTGGATCAACCGCCATACCAGATCGCCGGTGAGGGCCAGAACGCTGCGATAGCCATCGCTCAAGGCGAGCGTCGGCACCTTGACGCCACCCACGTCGAAAAAAATGCGGCCTTCCGCATTGACGCTGTCGAACCGCACACCATGCGGCAATAGTGAATTGATCGCGGCAATGCCCAATTCCTTCTGACGCTTTGCCTCCAGACGCCTTGCTTCATCGTTATCGTTTTTGACGATGCTGTAGTCGAGATAAACCATCCAGCTTTCAAAGGCGGACAGCGGCTGATCCTCGTCGAACTGGGTGAAGAAATTCGTGTAGCGGGTTGATGGCTCCAGGGAGGGCACGATGATTTCGCTCTTGCGGGTCAGTCGCCGAAACGCCCCGTAGCCGACGGCAAACCACCCCGTTCCCTTGGACGTAAAGGCGTTCTGACGCAGCCAGGTCAACCTTTTTTCCTGAACCGCGTGTACACCCGGTTCGGTATAGAGCTTGTTGCCGACGGTGAGCTGATCGCTCCCGGTGATAAAAAACGAGTAGCCGAAGGACCGGGTGACCTTCTGTGAGCCGAAGCTCCCCGGATCGCTATCCCCCTGATGGACCTTGATGGACAACTTGCCACGCTGGCCTTCGTCACGCAACCAGCCTACCGGGCGCGAAGCCAGTATTTGCGCGCCTTCCGGGCCAGCCAGGAGCAGCCCCAGGGATTGCAACACCGTGCTCTTGCCGCAACCGTTCTGCCCGAGCAAGGTGACCCATTTTTTGTTCTTGAATTTCAGTGTCGATTTCTCGAAGCAGCGGATATTTTCGAGCGTCAGTTCTTCGATGAGCATGGTGTCGATCCTGTATGGACGGTGATGTCATCCCCTAAAAGAAGAGGAATTGCAGCTTGTACACGAGTCACGATTCTGCACCCTTGCCGGCGAACGCCCCCGGCCAGCCAACGGGGCATTCGGTCGAATGGCGATTGTAAAAGCGGTCTCATCCCTACGCCGCCTTCCTGAAACTGCCCTGCATCTCCGCCACCACCTCGCGCAACCGCCCATCGAACTTACGGTTGACCTCCTCGAAGCTGCCGACCAGCTTGGCATAGATCGGATTGGCGAAAATGGCATCCAGGTCAACACGGCCTTGTGAAGACAGGTTGGCGATGAAGATGTCCTTGAGCTTGCGCAGCGGCACGGTTTGCTCGTCGTCGAAGTTGTACAGCGCCAGATAGCTCTCGAATCCTGCCTCGATGCGCTCCCGCGTGGTCGGAATCTTGCGCACCCCCAGCACGGCCAGAAAGAAATCCCACACCGAGCCCGCCGGGTAGTCGTAAATCCTTTGCAACTGTTCTTCGCTGAGAATTACATCGGGCGCGGCGGCCCAGGCCATGACCAGTGCCAGTTCTTCCTCGCTCGGCTGATAGTCCTTGTCTTCCCAGGCCTTGCGCCGCAACAGGGCGATACGCGGGTCCATCGTCGACTTGACCCCGGCTTCGAACAACTCCCGCGCCCTGGCAATCGGGATGTTGTCGATAATCTTCAGCCCATCCTCGGTCAGCAAGGAACGCCGAATCAGATTGGCCGGGTCGGGGTTGTCCAGGATGCCATCCACCTTTATTCCGCCGCCCCCACCTCCGCCGCCCGTGCCGTTTTCTCCCGACTTCAACACCTTTTGATTGGGCTTGAGTGTGCCCTTGCCGTTGTCACCCATGCGCTTGCACAGGCCGACAAAATCGAGAATCTTGAAGCTGAACTTGCCGGTCTTCGGATCGAGCCGGGTGCCCCGGCCCAGCATCTGCAAATACTTGCTCACCGACTTGGTCAAGGCGCCGAAAGCCACATACCGCAGGCAGGGGATGTCCACGCCGGTGCTCATGATGTCCACCGAGACCACGACGCGCGGATTGGAGTAGGGCCGCTCGAACCACTCCTTGAGCGATTCGTTGATGTCGTCGTTTTCCGAGATCACCGCCTCCGCGTAGCGCGGGCTCTGACCGGAGTCGTTGAAGGCGGCATTGATCGCCTTCACCAGCATCAGGCTATGGCCCTGGCTGGCGGCGAACACCAGCACCTTCTCGCCGTATTCGGTTTCCTTGCGCAGGATTTCTGCCCAGCGGGCCACCTGTTCGTCGCTCAGGATTCGTTTGTTGAGCTTTTCCAGCTTGATCTTCTCTCCCTTGCCCAGTTCGATGCGCTTGCGCGTCTCCGGGTCCAGCAGATGGTCATACAACACACCCTCGCCCATCGCCTCTTTGGTCAGAGCGGTGATGTGTTCCTCCTTGCTGTAGGGCGCCAGAAAGCCCTCCTCGATGCCCCGGTCCAGGTCGTACTGGAAATCTGGCGAGCCGGATTCGCAGCCGAACAGGCGGTAGGTGTCATTGATGGCCAGGTCCTCGTCGGCAATTGCCGCACCCTCGGCGGCCACGGCGATGCGCGGGGTGGCGGTCAGGCCGATGCGCGGGCAAACGAAATGGTCGAACACCAGATTGCGGTTGACCGTGATGGACCGATGGCATTCGTCGACGATGATGAGGTCGTAGAAATTGCTGGGAATCCGGTCATACAACTGTTCCAGGGTATCGATCACCACCGCATGGATATTCTTGTTCTTGTGCGCGCGCCAACTAGCGGAAGTAATCCAGTGGCTGTTGTAGGTGGGGGCGAGCAGTCTGAATCCCTTGTTGATGGCCTGCCGCGCCAGGGTGCGGCGATCCACCACGAACAGGATGCGCCGCGCCAGCGCGTGATCCAGCAGCGCCTTGGCGAAGGCCACCATCGTCCGTGTCTTGCCCAGGCCGGTGGCCATATGTACCAGCATCTTCATCTTGCCTTCACGGTACAGGTTCAGCAGGATGAGGATGCAATCCAGTTGGTAGGTTCGCTCCTTGCCCGCCGCCGGGTCGTAACCGCCGGCCAGGGTGGTATCGACGCGGATTTCCTGCTGCTGGCGTTTCAACCGGTCCTGCTCCAGCTTGAGCTTCATGGCCTCCAAGGTCATGAAGCCATCCACCACCCGGAACTCCGCCGCATCCACACCGCGCCAGGACAGGTCGAAGAACAGCACCTTCAATCCGCCCTCGCCGTCTGCCGCGCAGGCGTAGAGGAATCGCGGTTTGAGAATCCGGCTGTATTTCAATCGCAGCTTGGGCAAGGCTTTGGCCGGGTCGTCCAGCTTGTTCTCGATCACCGCCAGCGGTATGCCCTGCAAGTCCTGCAATACGAAATCCGGCTTGATCGACTTGCTACCGGGGAAGTCTCGCTGCTCCTCCTCGGTCAACGCATAGCTCGGCTGGTAAAGCAGGGTGTCGCCCAAGCGCCAATCCAGGGCTTTCAGCGCGTCGTAAACCTTGAGGTCCACGGCGGACGCCTCGTTGTCGAAGATGCCGGTTTGCGTGGGTTTGGGCATGGTCAGGATTCCATCAGATCGTTCACTTGCTGCTCGAGCATGCGTAAATCGGTGTACGCGGACGTAATGGTTTGATGTAACTCAGATAACTGCTCTCCTAAAGATTCCTGAACGTCGCGGGGGATATTGGGGATTTCCATTTCAAGGAACTCTTCGGGCTCAACACGACGCCGACCACTCGCACCGGAAACCATCGCATCAAAGCGCTGGTAGAAGAGTGGGTTTACCAACATTGCCATGATGAATTCAGGGTGCCATTCAGCAGCAGTGACACGAAATACCGGAAATTCGTTTGTCACCACGGCCCCATCAAGCTCTCTCGGAATAAACCCAAATGCGCCATGCCTTGCGTCAATCTTGGACATGATGATGTCGCCATATTTGACGCAGAACCAGTTGGCTCCCTTGAGATCGCCTCCCTCAGTCTCGCTCCGAAGTAGCACTCCTTTCCCGTATAGGCGGACTGTGACGAGACGGTATGTCGTCTCCGAATTAAGTCGGATTGGCCGGAGGCAAGACTCCAAGATGTCTTTCAGTTGTATTCGTGCTGCACTTGGCTGCGACGCAATGATTTCCTGCAATGTCCCCAAATGCGGATGCCTTTGGAATTCTTCCGGTGGCACCCCTGCCAGGAACTGCCGCGCCCAGTCCAGTTCCAGGGTATGCCGGGGTTCCAGGGTGGAGAGCAGTTCGTCCATATCCTCGGTACGAGCGGCGGCGATGGCCCGGTATTTACTTTCCAGACCATTGTCTTTGCCACCTTCCCGCACCCGTCGCGCCGCGAAGGCGCGCCAGGCTTCCAGTTGCGCGGGAGTGAGGCTGCTGCGGTAGTTGGGCAGATTGAAGGAATACAAGTGCGCCCGCTCGATCTTGCGGGCGATTTCGTTCTCGGTTTTTGAAAACCAGAGCTCGCCGTGTTGTTTCAGGCGCAGTTCATGTTCGGCTACGGTGAGTTTTTTAGCGGAAAGTTGGGCATCCCATTTCTTGATCTGTTTCGCGCGATCTTCGGCTTCCTTGGCCGCCATGTCGGCGCGGGTTTCAGCGCGGATGCGGTCCTTGATACGCGGGTCCAGGGTCTTGATCCATTCGGCGGGAATACAGAAGGAATGCCGGCTCTCGGGCGGCTCCTTGCCCTGCCGCACATAGGTGTGGAACAGGTCGAGCGCCTCCACCAGTTGGCAACCGGCCTGGGGCTTGCGGTTGGTGCCCATCGAATAGCCATCATTGGTGACCTTGTAGAACCAGACCCGCTTGGTGGGCCGGCCCTTGACGAACAGCAGGATGGAGGTCTTCGGCCCCTGGCCGCCTTTGCTGACGAACACCCCCTGGGGCAGGCTGATGATGGCTTGCAGGTCGCATTCTTCGAGCAAGGCGCGGCGCAGGGCGCGGGCGCTGTTCTGGTCCCAGGTGAGAAAGCCTTCGGAAACGATGACGGCGCAGACGCCGCCGGGTTGCAGCGTTTCCAGCATCAACTTGACGAACAGGATGGTGGTCTCGCTCTCCGTGGAATATTCGCTCCAGACGTTGGGGTAAGACTCCTTGTCCCGTTGCGCGCCGAAGGGCGGGTTGGCAATGACGATGGACTTGCTGCCCGGCAGGATGTCGGTGCCGAACTTTTCCAGTGCGTCACCCTGCTGGATGTTGCCGGGGTTGAGGCCGCGCACGTAGAAGTTGATGGCGGCCATCTTGCGCACCATGCCCAGGTATTCGATGCCGCCGACGCCGGTACGGTAGAAATCCGTGTTGACCTCGATGGACGGCACGTCCACCGGATGCCGCTCGAACCAGTCCTTGAACCAGGCGGCCAGTTCCGGGTGGGCCTTGGGGCCGGGCCAGTGGCCTTCGCGGTAGATGCCTTCCAGCACGTATTCGAAGCTGTCGAACATGAAGCCGCCGGTGCCGACGGCGGGGTCGAACAGCCGCGACTGGAAGGTGGGCGCCACCAGGCCCACCATGAAGTGGCGGATATGGTCCGGGGTGCGATGCAGACCGATGTCTTTGGTGCCGCCGGTCTCGGATAAAGCGGATTCGATGGCATCGCCCAGCAGGTCGGTTTTCAGCAGCCGTTCGCTGTCCAGTTCAGCCACCAACCCGATGATCTCGCCCATGTTGCCGCTGGTGACGTTGTTGGTGAAATTGGAGTTGCTGAACACCTCCTCGATCAGCACCAACTGGTCCTGTACCTTGGTAGAAAGGTTGCCACGCCAGACCTTGCGCGCCTCGCTCAGGATGCGGGCATAGAAAGGGAAGAAACGGCTGTTGAGGGTGGGCAGTATCTGTTCGTTGGGCAGGCCAAGCAGGGAGGAAAACAGCAGCGCCTCGTTATACCCGGCGAAGGCCGCGCGCAACTGCGTGAAATCCGGGTCTTGCACCAGCTTGACCTCGAAGATGCGCAGCAACAGCAGCTCGATGATGTATTCCACCCGCTGCACAGGCGTCCCCGCCGGCCGCAATTTGTTGTGCAGCTTTTTAAGGATGTTGTTGGTTTCTTTGTCGGCGTAGTGGACGGTGGAACGGGCCATGGGATTCCTGAGTTGTCGTTGTTACCTTGTCTGAATGAATGGCCGTCTGGCATATAGCGACACTTCATCGCCCATGAGGATGCGGAGACGCTCGACGGACTGCCATTTCTCTTCCAGAGTGAGCAGCGCGCTGATCTCAAAATAACCGGTGGCGATGTCGATAGCGCGGGAGAGTTCGCACCAGTCCTTCAGATAGGAACGAACTTTCCAGTCGGCGTCGCTGTTATCGACGATGAAGAGGTCTGAAGCGGATTTTTTCACCTGGATGTGGCTTGCGAAACGGGGTTTTCACACACGAAATCCACGATCCGCCGCGCCGCTTCGACGCATTGTTCCAGCCCATCGACCAGCGCAATGCGAACAAACCCATGGCCCGGATTGATGCCTCTCGCCGCGCGTGCGAGGTAGGAGCCGGGCAGCACGGTGACGTGTTTTTCCCGATACAGCTCGCGGGCGAAGGTGGCGTCATCGCCGCCGGGGACTTTCGCCCACAGATAGAACGCGGCATCGGGCGTGTCGAATTGCAGCACGTCTTTGAGCATCGGCATCACGGCGGCGAATTTTTCCCGGTACAGGCGACGGTTTTCATGCACGTGGCCTTCGTCCTGCCAGGCGGCGGCGGAAGCAGCTTGCACGGCCGGGTTCATGGCGCTGCCGTGGTAGGTGCGGTAGAGCAGAAATTGCTTGATCGCCTCGGCGTCGCCGGCGACAAAACCGGAGCGCAGGCCGGGTACGTTGGAACGCTTCGACAGGCTGTTGAAGATGACCAGCCGCTCTTGCCCGCGCCCCAGCTTCTGCGCTGCGGTCAACGCGCCCAGGGGCGGTTGGCCTTCATCAAAATAGATTTCGGAATAGCACTCGTCGGCGGCGATGATGAAGTCGTGCCGGTCCGCAAGTTCAAAAATCTCGCGCCAGTCATCCAGGCCCAGCACCTTGCCGGTGGGGTTGCCCGGCGAGCAAACGTAAAACAGTTGCACGGTTTCCCACAAATCTTCCGGAATGCCGCCCAGATTCATCTGGTAACCGTGTTCCGGCAGGGTGTTGAGGAAGTAGGGCAGGGCGCCGGCGAGCAGCGCGGCGCCTTCGTAAATCTGGTAGAACGGGTTCGGCGACAGCACCCGCTTGACGTGTTTGCTCGGGTCGACGATGGCCTGGGCGAAGGCGAACAAGGCCTCGCGGCTGCCATTCACCGGCAGGATCTGCGTCGCCGGATCAAGATCGACGCCATAGCGCATCTGGCACCAGTCGGCGATGGCCTCGCGCAGCGCTTCCGAGCCTTGCGTGACCGGATAGTTCGATAAACCTTGCAGGTTGTCCGTCAGCGCATCCTTGATGAACGCCGGCGTGGCATGCTTGGGTTCGCCGATGGAAAGATTGATGGCGGAAAACGCCGAATTGGGCGTCACACCCGCGAACAGTTCACGCAGTTTCTGGAAGGGGTAGGGCTGGAGTTGGTTGAGGCGAGGATTCATGGTGGGATCAATAAACAGTAGGGTGCGCCGCGCGCACCACCGAACGTGAATCGGTGCGCACGGCGCACCCTACGAAACTGAAATTTTTGAGCCGCGAATTATATGCTTTCGACATCGTTACTGGCCCCGCTTAGCTTGGTCCTGGCCGCCACGATCTGGGGACTGGTCTGGTATCCCTACCGTCTGCTGGAACAAGCCGGGTTGTCCGGCAGTGTTTCATCGCTGCTCACTTATCTGATCGGTTTGCCGCTGTTGCTGGCGCTGGTCGCCCGTGTTCGACTTGCCGACCAGAGCGAACGCGGCTTGCTGCTGGCGCTGGGTGTGGCCGCCGGCTGGACCAATCTGGCCTACGTGCTGGCGGTGATCCACGGCGAGGTCATGCGGGTGATGTTGCTGTTCTATCTGGCGCCGCTATGGACAGTGTTTTTCGCGCGCCTGATGCTGGGCGAAAAGGCCGGACGCGCGGCTTATCTGGTGATCGCGTTATCGGTGGCCGGCGCTTATGTGATGTTGTCGGGCAATGGCGGATTGCCCCTGCCGACCAATCGGGCCGAGTGGCTGGGGCTTTCCGCCGGCGTCGGTTTTGCGTTGGCCAATGTGTTGACGCGCAAGATTCGTTCGGCGCCCATCGCGCTGCGTTCGCTGTGGGTATTTGCCGGCGTGGCCAGTTTGTCGGCGTTCAACGCACTCCACGAAGGTGCTACACCGCAGAGTGTGTTGACGCTCGATGTCTGGACCTGGCTGATGATCGCGGGTATCGGGCTATCGCTCTTGCTGGCGACCTTCGCCGTGCAGTACGGTCTCGCCCACACGCCTGCCAACCGGGCCGTCGTCATCTTGCTGAGCGAACTGGTGGTCGCGGCGCTGGCCAGCCGCTTCCTGGCCGGGGAGGCGATGGATCTGCGCGAATGGATCGGCGGCGCGATGATCGTCGCGGCGACCCTGTTTTCCCTGAAGTTGGAGCAGAAAAATGTTTGAAATCGAGCGTTTTTTACACGCCTCGCTGCTGGTGGCCGACCTGGCGCGCGCGCGTGATTTTTATCAAGGCGTGCTCGGTCTGAAGCCCAGCCCGGCGCGGCCGGAGATGTCGTTTGCGGGCATCTGGTACGACATCGGCGCAGCGCAGATTCATCTGATCTGCCTGCCGAATCCGGATCCGGTCGGCGAACGACCCGCCCACGGCGGGCGGGATCGGCATACCGCTCTGGGCGTGCGTGGCTGGGAGGCGTTACGCGCCCGCCTGGATGCGGCGGGTTTGCCTTACACGCTCAGCCAGTCCGGCCGCAAAGCTTTGTTCGTGCGCGATCCGGATGGCAATGCGCTGGAGCTGGTGGCGTTGGATTAGTTGCTCGCGTGCTTATCGGGTTGTCACACACACCCACTAACGGTAGTGGCGTAGGTTGGGCAGCGGAGTCGTTGCCGCTTTAGCGGCTTACGAATCAGGCGTGCCCCTTGCGGGTGCAAAGCGAAGCGTGCCCAACGAACCGGCGCGCTGTTGGGCACGCTTCGCTTTGCCCAACCTACGGTGCCATGCCGCGAAATCACGCGCCACT
>JAUYET010000104.1 GCA_030691265.1 Pseudomonadota bacterium | reverse complement strand
CACTTAGGCGGGTTTCTTGAACTGCTTTGGACTTCTTGAAACCGTGCTTATCGGGTTGTCACACCCACCCACTAGATGTAGTGGGTGGGTGATTTCGCGGCATGGCGCCGTAGGTTGGGCAAAGCGAAGCGTGCCCAACCGCGCGCCGGTTACTTGGGCACGCATCGCTTTGCCCAACCAACGTTACTACCGGGAGTGGGTGGGTGTGTTAACCCGATAAGCACGCTTGAAACTACTATCTGGTGGGTGCTGACGGTCTCGAACCGCCGACATTCTGCGTGTAAGGCAGACGCTCTACCAACTGAGCTAAGCACCCGTTAATCGTTTAGTTCAGTGCATCTTTCAGACCTTTGCCCGAGCGGAACTTCGGGATATTGGCTGCCTTGATCTTGATCTCGGCGCCAGTGCGAGGATTACGCCCAGCTCGCGCCGCGCGTTTTCCTACGTAGAAAGAGCCGAAACCTACCAGGGTGACCATTTCGCCTTTCTTCAAGGCGTTTTTCACGGCATCCAGTACCCCATCCAGCGCCCGACCGGCAGCAGCTTTGGAAATGTCGGCGGATACAGCAATCGCATCAATCAGTTCAGACTTGTTCACAAACTCCCCCTTTCAGTGGATGAAGGCAATGCAGGCTGCGTTTTATATCAACCGGAAAACACCGCGTCAATGCTTGATTAGGGCCGGGGACTCGCTTGCAGCCTGCGCAGGCGCTGGGGTTTCGGGTGCAACCTCATCGGGGAGCGGGACAGGAATATGTTCGAGTGCGGCTTCCAATACTTGCTCTATCCACTTCACAGGCTGAATCTCCAGACGATTCTTGATGTTGTCGGGAATCTCGGTGAGATCCTTGACGTTGCCTTCCGGAATCAACACTTTCTTGATGCCGCCGCGATGCGCCGCCAGCAGTTTTTCCTTGAGGCCGCCGATAGGCAACACTTCGCCGCGCAAGGTGATTTCACCGGTCATGGCCACATCGCAGCGCACCGGGATGCCGGTGTAAACGGAGACCATCGCCGTGGTAATGGCGGCGCCCGCGGAGGGGCCATCTTTCGGCGTGGCGCCTTCCGGCATGTGAATGTGCATGTCGTTCTTTTCGAACATCTCGGCGCTGATGCCCAATGACGCGGCACGACTGCGCATGACGGTGCGCGCAGCCTCGATGGATTCCTTCATCACATCACCCAGTTGGCCGGTGCGGGTGATAACGCCTTTGCCAGGCATGCGCGAGGCTTCGATGGTCAGCAATTCGCCGCCGACTTCGGTCCAGGCCAGTCCGGTAACCTGCCCTATCTGATTATTCTTCTCGGCCATGCCGTAGGTGTAGCGCTGCACACCCAGGTATTTTTCGAGATTCCGCGGCGTGATGCTGATCTTGCCCTTCACCTTCTTCAGGGTCTGAGCGGTAACCGCTTTGCGGCAGATTTTGGAGATTTCCCGCTCCAGGCTGCGCACGCCGGATTCGCGTGTGTAGTAGCGCACGATGTCGCGTAGCGCGGTCTCGCTGACATGGAGATCGGCTTCCTTGAGCCCGTTGTTTTTCAACTGTTTGGGCAGTAGATAGCGCAGGGCGATGTTGATCTTCTCGTCCTCGGTATATCCGGACAGGCGGATCACTTCCATGCGGTCGAGCAACGGCGCCGGAATGTTGAGCGAGTTGGCGGTGGCGACGAACATCACGTCGGAGAGGTCGTAATCGACTTCGACGTAATGATCCTGGAAGGTGTGGTTCTGCTCGGGGTCGAGCACTTCCAGCAGGGCTGAAGAAGGATCGCCGCGGAAATCCTGACCGAGCTTGTCCACTTCATCGAGCAGAAAGAAGGGGTTGCGCACCGTGGCCTTGGTCAGGCTTTGCAGAATCTTGCCTGGCATGGAGCCGATGTAAGTGCGGCGATGGCCGCGAATTTCGGCTTCATCGCGCACGCCGCCCAGAGCCATGCGCACGTACTTGCGGTTGGTGGCGCGGGCGATGGACTGACCCAGCGAGGTCTTGCCCACACCGGGCGGCCCGACCAGGCAGAGGATCGGCGCCTTGAGCTTGCCGACACGTTCCTGCACGGCGAGGTATTCGACGATACGTTCCTTGACCTTTTCCAGCCCGTAGTGGTCTTCGTCGAGGATTTCCTGCGCCCTCGCCAAGTCCTTGCTGATCTTGGTTTTCTTGTACCAGGGCAGGTTGATCAAGGTTTCGATGTAGGTGCGCACCACCGTGGCTTCGGCCGACATGGGCGACATCATCTTCAGCTTCTTCAACTCGGATTCCGCTTTTTTCGCGGCTTCCTTGGACATGCGCGCGGCCTTGATACGCTTGTCGAGTTCATCGACATCGCCGGTCTCATCGACATCGCCGAGTTCTTTCTGAATCGCTTTGACCTGTTCGTTCAGGTAGTACTCGCGCTGGCTCTTTTCCATCTGGCGCTTGACGCGGCCGCGGATGCGCTTTTCGACCTGCAGGATGTCGATCTCGGTTTCCATGAAACCCATGAGATGGTCGAGCCGGGCTTTCAGGTCGGTCATTTCCAGAATGGCCTGCTTCTGCTCCAGCTTGAGCGGCAGGTGGGCGGCGATGGTGTCGGTGAGGCGTCCCGCATCGTCGATGCCGGCCAGCGAGGCGAGAATTTCCGGCGGGATTTTCTTGTTGAGTTTGACGTAGTTATCGAACTGCGTGAGCAAGGCGCGCCGCATGGCTTCGATTTCCGGGTCTTCGTTCCCCGTTTCCGGCAGTTGTTTGCCGCGCGCCATGAAGTGGCTGTCGGCGTCGATGAATTCCTGCACCGCAACGCGCAGATTGCCTTCTACCAGCACTTTCACCGTGCCGTCCGGCAGCTTGAGCATTTGCAGGATGCTGGCGATGGCGCCCACTTCATAGAGGTCGTCGAAGCTGGGTTCATCTTTGGCGGCGGATTTCTGCGCTACCAGCAGGATGTGCTTACCCGTCTCCATGGCGAGTTCCAGCGCCTTGATCGACTTGGGACGCCCTACGAAAAGCGGGATCACCATATGCGGGAACACCACCACGTCGCGCAAGGGCAACAGCGGCAGGGTAACGGGGTCAGTGAATTGGGCGCTTTGGCTCATGATGTTCTCCGGCGGTCACGCCTGTGCAGTTTGAGCTACATGAGACCGCCGGGAGGGATTTCAACCCGGCGGCGGTGCTTTATGAAAAACCAGCCTTTGGAATTACCTTAGCCTGCGGCCTTGGCTTTCTCGGCGTAAATCAGCAAAGGCTTGCCTTCGCCAATTACGGTTTTCTCATCGACGACGACCTTGGACACATCCTTCATGCCCGGCAGGTCGAACATGATGTCCAACAGAGAATGTTCGATGATCGAACGCAAGCCGCGCGCGCCTGTCTTGCGCTTGATGGCGCGATTGGCGATGGCGGTAAGCGCTTCTTCACGGAACTCCAGATCGACGCCTTCCATCTTGAACAGCTTTTCAAACTGACGCGTGAGGGCATTCTTGGGCACGGTCAGAATCTGTTTCAAGGCGGTGACATCGAGTTCTTCCAGCGTTGCGATCACCGGCAAGCGGCCGACAAACTCGGGAATCAGACCGAACTTGATGAGATCTTCCGGCTCGACCATGCGGAAGACTTCGCCGATATCCTTGCGGTTGTCTTTGCTCTGAACTTCAGCGCCAAAGCCGATGCCTGATTTTTCGGTACGCTCGCGTATCACCCGCTCCAGGCCGCTGAATGCGCCGCCAACGATGAACAGAATATTGGTGGTATCGACCTGGATGTATTCCTGATTCGGGTGCTTGCGCCCGCCCTGCGGCGGAATCGAGGCAGTCGTGCCCTCGATCAGCTTGAGCAACGCTTGCTGCACGCCCTCGCCGGATACATCTCGGGTAATGGAAGGGTTCTCTGAGCGGCGTGAAATCTTGTCGATTTCATCGATGTAAACAATGCCGTTCTTGGCTTTTTCGACGTCGTAATCGCACTTCTGCAACAGCTTCTGGATGATGTTCTCGACATCCTCGCCGACATAACCCGCTTCGGTCAGCGTCGTGGCATCGGAAATCACGAAGGGCACATTGAGTTGGCGTGCCAGCGTCTGGGCCAGCAAGGTCTTGCCGGAACCGGTGGGGCCGATCAGCAGGATATTGCTCTTGGCCAGTTCGACTTCGTCATCCTTGCTGCCGCCTGGTTGGCGCAGGCGCTTGTAGTGGTTGTAAACCGCCACCGCCAACGCCCTCTTGGCTTTGCTCTGGCCGATCACATATTGATCCAGCACCGCACTGATTTCCTGCGGGGTCGGCAGACGATCACCGCCTTCTTTATCGACTTCCTTGCTCACATCTTCACGAATGATGTCCAGACAGAGATCGACGCATTCGTCGCAAATAAAGACGCTCGGTCCAGCGATGAGTTTGCGAACTTCATGTTGGCTCTTGCCGCAGAAGGAGCAGTACAGAAGTTTTTCGTCGCCTGATTTCTCGGCCATGTTGGAGCTCCGTGCGTGGTTTCGTGCTTAATACCCGATTGATTCTGTCAAGTTTACGCAGGATCGTTGCGATTGACCAGAACCTTGTCGGCCAGACCATAAGCGACAGCCGTCTCGGCGCTCATGAAATTGTCGCGATCGGTATCCCGCTCGATGGTCTCGATGGTCTGCCCGGTATGCTCGGCGAGAAGGCCATTGAGTTTTTCCTTGAGATACAGGATTTCCTTGGCGTGAATTTCGATATCCGTCGCCTGGCCCTGAAAACCACCGAGAGGCTGGTGAATCATCACGCGTGAATTGGGCAGGACAAAGCGCTTGCCCTTGGTGCCGGCGGAAAGCAGAAACGCGCCCATGCTCGCGGCTTGCCCAATGCACAACGTCGATACATCAGGCTTGATGAAACGCATGGTGTCGTAGATGCCCATGCCAGCGGTAATCGTGCCGCCCGGCGAGTTGATGTACAGAAAAATATCCTTGTCCGGATTTTCCGATTCCAGATAGAGCATCTGTGCAACCACCACGTTGGCGGTCATGTCGTTCACCGGCCCGACCATGAAAATCACGCGCTCCTTGAGCAGGCGCGAGTAGATGTCGTAGGCGCGTTCTCCGCGACCGCTTTGTTCGATGACCATGGGGATATACCCCAGGCCGGAGGGCTCTTGCGTCCAGCTACTCATCAAGCGTTCCCCATCAAGGCTTCCAAGGTTGTCGATTCATCGCTCACCTGTGCGTGTTCCAGCAACCAGTTGACGATGCTTTCTTCCAGTACCAGCGCCTTGGCCTCTTTCAGGCGGGTAGCGTCCTGGTAATACCAGCCGACCACTTCAGACGGATCTTCGTAACTCTGGGCAAATTCATCGACCAGCGCACGCACCTTGTCTTCAGAGGCGACAATTTTTTGCTCGATAACGATGGCATCCATGATCAGGCCAAGAGAAACACGACGTTTGGCTTGAGGTTCAAAAACGGCATCGGTCAATTTGATGTCGGTTTCCTTCATGCCCCGCGCTTTCAGATCGGTCACAGCCTTTTCCATCAACGCGGAACGTTCCATCGCCACCAGGTTGCTCGGCACATCGATGGGCGTGGCTGCGAGCAAACCGTTCAGCATCTGTTCTTTGATCTTGGCCTGCACGCGACGCTTGGCCTCGCGTGACAAATTGGTACGGATTTCATCGCGCAAACGCTCGACATTGCCGTCGCTGATGCCCAGGCTCTGGGCGAATACGGCATCCACTTCGGGGATATGCGCTTCATGGATGGACTTCACCGTCACGTTGAAAGTCGCGGTCTTGCCGGCCAATTCCTTGGCGAAATAATCATCCGGGAAAGTCACCTCGAAGCTCTTGCTCTCGCCGGTTTTCATGCCGTTCAGGCTACCTTCGAACTCCTTCAGCGTGCGGCCTTCACCCAGAACCACCGGGAAATCCTTGGCTTCGCCGCCCGGGAATGCCTCACCGTCGATCTGGCCCAGATAGTCGATGTGCACGCGATCGCCTTCTTTCGCTTCGCGCTCCACCGCGTGGAACTGCACGCGCTGCTTGCGCAGCACATCCAGGGTACGGTCGACATCGGCGTCGGAGACTGCCACGACGGGGCGCGACACCTTGATCTGCGACAGATCGCCCAGCTTGATTTCAGGGAACACCTCGAAAGTCGCGCTGAATGCGCCGCCTTCGGCAGGCGCGAAACGCGGATAACCGGCCACGGACAGGTTGTTGGCTTGCACCGCTGCGCTGAATTGCTGCTGCAGCGCATCGCCAAACACCTCGTTACGAATTTCACCGGAATAGCGCGCAGCAACCAGATTCTTTGGCGCTTTACCGGGACGGAAACCATCCATACGCACGGTGCGCGCCACCTGGGCCAGACGCTTGCCCACCTCGGCCTCGATTTCGGCCTGGTTCAGATTGAGGGTGAGGCGGCGGTTGAGGCCGTCGAGAATTTCCACGCTTGCAGTCATAAGGTTTTCCTTGAATGATCAATATTCATGCCAAGTTGCATAACAGCCTAAACACCCGCAAACCAAGAGGTTGCAACAGCACGCTGTCGTAACATCCTGCGGGGAAAACGACAAATCCGAGGTTTTGGCGGTCATGCAACCAAGAATCACTGGTGCGAAAGGGGGGACTCGAACCCCCACGCCATAAGGCGCTGGAACCTAAATCCAGTGCGTCTACCAATTCCGCCACTTTCGCAAAAACGGCCAAGTGTAAACTACCGGCCCACTTTCCCGCCAGCCGACCGATGCCAGGGCGAGAACGCAACCAATTGATTTAATTGAAATGAACAAAGAAATTCAGCGCAATTTGATGAATACCGGGCACTACGAGAACTTTCCCGTCGGCTCGATATTCATGCCGGCACGGTTGCGCGCTCCGATCAGGGCGATCTATGCGTTTGCCCGGACTGCCGACGATTTTGCCGACGAAGGCGACGATGCGGCCGAAATCCGCCTCGGCAAACTCGCCGCCTATCACGCTTATCTGCACGCGCTGGAGCGAGGCGAGGTGGTCGATCATCCGATTTTTAAAGCGCTGGCGCCGCATATCCGGCAGTTCGATCTGCCCTACAGCTTGTTCCACGATTTGCTGTCGGCCTTCGAGCAGGATTGCACGAAAACCCGCTACGCCCATTTCGGCGAAGTCATGGACTATTGCAAGCGCTCGGCCAATCCCATCGGTCGCTTGCTGCTCAAACTCTATGGCGACGACGATGCCAAGCATCAAGCCTGGTCGGATGGCATCTGTTCGGCTTTGCAGTTGATCAACTTCCTGCAGGACGTGGCTATCGACTGGCAAAAGAATCGGATCTACCTGCCGCAGGATGAAATGGCCAAATTCGGCATCAGCGAACGTCAGATCGCCGAAGGCCGCACCGATGCGCTCTGGCAGCAATTCATGAAAGGCCAGATCGAACGCGCCCGCCGCATGCTGCAAGCCGGCGCCCCGCTCGGCCGCGCATTGCATGGCCGCATCGGCTTCGAAATGCGTTTGATCATCCTCGGCGGCGAACGCATTCTGTTGCAGTTGCATGAAAGCCGCGGCGACATGTTCCAGCAGCGCCCGAAGCTGGGCTGGAAAGATTGGCTGAATATGCTCTGGCGCGCGACCTACACGCGCAAATCCCGCCCGCGCGCCGCTACATCGTGCGCAAGTGGCAAAAGCGGCGGCAGTTGCGGACACTGAGATGCGGGCTGAGATGAACCCGCACGACTATGGCCCGCATGCCGATGGTCCGCATACTTATTGCCAGGCCAAAGCCGCCGCCAGCGGTTCCAGTTTTTATTACAGCTTCCGCTTCCTGCCGCCAGACCGCCGCCGCGCCATCGTCGCGTTCTATGCCTTTTGCCGCGAGGTGGACGACATCGTCGACGAATGCCATGACACCGAACTGGCGCGCACCAAGCTGGCCTGGTGGCGGGACGAAATCGCGCGGCTTTATGCCGGCACGCCGAGCCATCCGGTCACTCTGGCGCTAGTGGAAGCCCTCGCGCCGTTTCATCTGTCGCAGGATGCCTTCGAGCAGATCATCGATGGCATGGAAATGGACCTGGATTTTGGCTTGGGCCAACCGGTGCGCTATCCGGATTTCAAAGCCCTGCGCCTGTACTGCCACCGCGTCGCCGGCATCGTGGGCGAGGTCGCCGCGTCAATCTTCGGCATCAGCGACCGCACCACCTTGAAGTACGCCAACAAGCTGGGCCTCGCCTTCCAGCTCACCAACATCATCCGCGATGTCGGCGAAGACGCGCGCCGCGGCCGCATCTATCTGCCCGCGGACGAACTGGCGCAATTCGGCGTATCGGCATCCGATCTGATGCAGGCACGCAGCAGCGACAACTTTCGCAGCCTGATGGAATTTCAGACCCAGCGCGCCCTGCAAACCTATGACGAAGCGCTGGCGCTGCTGCCTGCCGCAGACCGCAAGGCGCAACGCCCGGGTCTGATCATGGCCGCCATTTACCGCACCCTGCTGGAGGAAATCCGGGCGGACGGTTTTCAGGTGCTCGACCGCCGCACTTCGCTGACCCCGCTGCGCAAGCTCTGGCTGGCCTGGCGCACCTGGATCAAGGGATAGCCAGCGTGCCAGCGCAGGTAAACCCCAAAGTCGCCATCGTCGGCGGCGGCTGGGCGGGCATCGCCTGCGCGGTCGAATTGGCCGAGCAAGGCGTTCCCGTCACGCTGTTTGAAGCCGCCCGACAACTTGGCGGCCGCGCCCGGCGTGTCGATTGGTTTGTGACAAACGCTCCACCTCTGGCCATCGACAACGGCCAGCATCTGATGATCGGCGCTTACCGGGAAACCCGGCGTCTGCTGGCGCGTCTGGGCGCCGCGGACAAATTGGAACGGCGGCCGCTGCAACTGATCGTGCCCGGCTTCCGCCTGCGTTTGCCAACACTCCCTGCGCCGCTGCATCTGGCAGTCGGCCTGCTTTCCGCCAGGGGTTTGAACCTGCGCGAAAAATTCGCCGCCGCGCGTTTCATGCGCCACCTGCAGGCACTCCATTTCAAATTGCCCGCCGATCTCCCGGCGGGAGAACTGCTCGATCGGCAGCGTCAACCCGCCAATCTCGTGGCGCGACTCTGGGCGCCGATCTGCATCGCCGCGCTGAATACGCCGCTGGAATGCGCTTCGGCTCAGGTTTTCTGCAACGTGCTGCGCAACAGTCTGGCCGGCGCGCGCGCGGATAGCGATCTGCTGATGAATCGGACCGATCTGGGCAGTTTGCTGGCCGATCCGGCGCTCGCCTATCTCGCCAGACACCAAAGCGAAGCGAAACTCGCCTGCAAGATCGACGCGCTGGTCCGCCACGAAAACGGTTTCCACCTGGACGGACCCGACATCGCCGCAGCGACGGTTGTCCTGGCCACCCACCCTGCCCGCCTGCCTGCTTTGCTCGCCGGTTTGCCGGAACTGGCCGGCATCGTCGCCCAAGTCTCCAGCTATAGCTGGCAACCGATCCTGACGCTCTGGCTGCGCTTCGCCACGCCGCCGACGTTTCCGTTTCCCATGCTGGGCCTGGGCGATGGCCAGGCGCCCTGGGCCTTCGAGCGCAACGATATCGCGCCCGGCGTCGTCGCCATCGTGATGAGCGCGGAAGGTCCGCACCTGCAACTTTCGCCGGAAGCCCTGCGCGATGACTATTTGCGCTTGCTCGCCCGACAACTCGGCCCCCTGCCCGCTTTGCTGAACTGGAAAACCATCGTCGAAAAGCGCGCCACCTATGCCTGCATCCCCGACATGCAACGCCCCGGCAACCGCACACCACTCAACGGGCTTTATCTGGCCGGCGATTACACCGCCGCCGCTGATCCGACAAACACCTACCCCGCCACCCTCGAAGGCGCGGTACGCAGCGGCGTAGAATGCGCGCGCCTGATCCTTGCTGACCGAAAATGAACGCCAAATGAACAACTACACCGCCGCCCCCGATCTGCTCAACAACCGCACCATCCTGGTTACCGGCACCAGCCAAGGGCTGGGTCGCGCTGCCGCCATCGCCTATGCACGGCATGGCGCTACCGTCATCTTGCTGGGGCGTTCAGTCCGCAAACTGGAGCAGGTGTATGACGAGATTCTCGCCATCGGCGGCCCGCAACCGGCCATTTTTCCGATGGATCTGGCCGCTGCGACCGATGCCGATTTCGCGGCCATGGCGCAAGCCATCGGTTATCAGATCGGCCGCCTCGATGGCATCCTGCACTGCGCCGCCGCTTTCGAATCGCTGGCGCCGCAAGCGCTGGAGAGCGTTGAAGGCTGGATGAAACTGTTCAAGGTCAATGCCGCTGCGCCTGCCGCCATCAACCGGGTCTGCGCGAATTATCTGGAAGCCAGCGGGGTCGGCAACAACGGCGCGGCAGTCATTCTGGTCGGCGAAACACACGGCCATGAGCCGGTAGCCTATTGGGGTGGATTTGCCGTTTCCAAAGCCGCGCTGGAAGCGTATTTCAAGATACAGGCAGATGAATGGGCCAACAGCCCCATGCGCATCAACCTGATCATTCCCGGCCCGCTCAATACACCGCAGCGCGCCAGGACGCACCCGGGTGAAGCCAAAATGAGCCTGCGGCAACCCGATGACCTGCTTCCGAAATTGCTGTATCTGATGGGGCCGGATGGCGTCGATGTGCGCGGGCAGATCATCGAGGGGTGCGACTGATCGCACCCTGCCGCACGGTTCAGCCCTTGTTGCACTCCGCACAAAACCGTTGATCCAGATAGGCCCTGAATTCCGCGCCCACCTCGCTGTGCGTCAAGGCAAACTCCACCGTCGCCTCCAGATAGCCCAGCTTGCTGCCGCAGTCGTAGCGTTTACCTTCGAATTCATACGCCAAAACCTGCTGTTCCTTGAGCAAACCGGCGATACCGTCGGTCAATTGCAATTCGCCGCCAGCGCCGCGCTCGATGTGGCGCAGATGATGGAAGATGCGCGGCGTCAACACGTAACGCCCGACCACGGCCAGATTGGAAGGCGCATCGGCGGGTTTCGGTTTCTCGACGATCTGGGTGACGCGGGAAAGTCGATCCGCCATGCGATCCGCCGCGACGATGCCGTAGGAGCCGGTCTCGCTCGGATCGACGTTCTGCACGCCGACCAGCGAACACTGGTAGTAGCTGTATAGATCGCACATCTGCTTGGTCACGCCCGGTTTGCCGTCGATCAGATCGTCGGCCAGCAGTACAGCGAAAGGTTCGTCATTCACTGCCGGTTGTGCGCACAGCACGGCATGTCCCAGGCCGAGCGCCTCGGCCTGACGGATGTAAATGCAGTTCACGTTGACCGGCAACATGCCACGTAAATCGGCCAGGGCGCGCATCTTGCCCTTGGTTTCCAGCTCCACTTCCAGCTCATAGGCCTTGTCGAAGTGATCTGCGATGGCGCGCTTGCTGCGGCCGATGATGAAGATCAGATCGGTGATGCCAGCCGCCGCAGCTTCTTCGGCTGCGTATTGAATCAACGGCTTGTCGACGATCGGCAGCATCTCTTTGGGATTGGCCTTGGTCGCCGGCAAAAAACGGGTGCCTAATCCCGCGGCGGGAAAAACTGCCTTGGTGACGCGTTTCATAATGTGTTGTCTCCGTGACTTATCAGATCGAGAAAAGTAATTTCGTCGAGAATTCTAATGCCCAATTCTTGCGCCTTGGTGAACTTGGAACCCGGCTCGGCGCCCGCCACGACGTAGTCGGTCTTCCTGGAAACGCTGCCGGCGACCTTGCCGCCTTCGGCTTCGATCAGCGCTTTGGCCTGGTCGCGAGACAGGTTCGGCAGCGTGCCGGTCAGCACGAAGGCCTTGCCGAGCAGCTTGCCAGCAACGGCAGCCTGCGCCTCGCCATCTTTCCAGGCGCGGGCCTGACGCAGATTTTCGATCACCGTCTGGTTGTGTACCTCGGCAAAAAATGCGCGCATCGAGGCCGCCACCACCGGCCCGACATCCGGAACTTGCTGCAATGCGGCTGCATCCGCTGCCATCAAGGCAGCCAGACTGCCGAAATGGCGCGCCAGATCCTTGGCGGTCTGTTCGCCCACCTGCCGAATGCCCAAGGCAAAAATGAAGCGCGCCAATTCGCGGCCACGGCTGATTTCAATCGCCTGCAACAAATTGTCGGCGGATTTATCCGCCATACGCTCCAGGCCGGCCAACTGCGCTTGTTCCAGGCGATAGAGGTCGGCTGGCGTCTGCACCAGGCCGCGATCCAGCAGTTGCTCCACCAGTTTGTCGCCGAGGCCCTCGATATCCATCGCCCGTCGCGAGGCGAAATGGATCAGCGCCTGCTTGCGCTGCGCCGGGCAACTCAAGCCGTTGCTGCACCTGGCCGCCGCTTCGCCTTCCAGACGGACAACCGGCGCGCCGCATTCCGGGCACACGACGGGCATGCTGAACGGCGGGAATTCGGGCGTAACCAGATCGCCTATGGTCACCCCCATGGGCCGCCGATCCAGCAACACGCTGGCAACCTCGGGGATGACATCGCCGGCGCGCCGCACGATCACGCTGTCGCCGACGCGGACATCCTTGCGCCGCACCTCATCCTCGTTGTGCAGCGTCGCATTGGTGACGGTGACGCCGCCGACGAACACCGGCTTCAAGCGTGCGACCGGCGTCAAGACGCCGGTGCGGCCGACCTGGACGTCGATGCCCTCGACCTGGGTAATTTCTTCCTGCGCCGGATATTTGTGCGCGATGGCGAAGCGCGGTGCACGCGCAACGAAGCCCAGCGCGGCCTGATCAGCCAGGCGATTGACCTTGTAAACCGCGCCGTCGATATCGAAAGGAAGCGAATCGCGGCGTGCGCCGAGCGCGTGGAAATAACGCATCAAGCCATCGACGCCATGGACCACGCTGCGCTCACTGGATACGGGTAAGTGCAACTCCGCCAGACTATCCATGACGGCAGCGTGCGTTTCTGGCAACCACGCCGGCAACCCCGCCGCCGCCTCGACACGGCCGACGCCGTAAGCGAAAAACGACAGCCGGCGCTGCGCGGTGATGCGCGGGTCAAGCTGGCGCAGGCTGCCGGCGGCGGCATTACGCGGATTCACAAAGGTCTTCTCGCCGTTCTCGCGGGCGACTTCGTTCAAGCGTTCGAAATCGCGCCGCAACATCAAGACCTCGCCGCGTACCTCCAGCCACTCCGGCGGCTGCTCGCTCGCCAGTCGCATCGGGATAGCGCGGATGGTGCGCAGGTTAGCGCTGACGTCTTCGCCGCTGGCGCCGTCGCCGCGGGTAGCGCCGCGCACGAAAACTCCGCGCTGGTAATGCAGTGCAACGGCCAGACCGTCGAATTTCGGTTCGACGGCGTACTCGATCGTGGCGTCTTCACGCTCCAACCCTTCTCGTACGCGCCGATCGAACGCCATGACTTCCGCTTCAGAGAAGGCGTTGTTGAGCGACAACATGGGAATGACATGCGCGACATCGGCGAACGCCGCCAACGGCCCGGCGCCGACACGCTGGGTCGGCGAGTCAGGCGTCAGCAGCTCGGGATGCGCCGCCTCGATAGCCTGCAACTCGCGCAGCAGACGGTCATATTCCGCGTCCGGCAGCGTGGGCGCATCGAGAACGTAATAACGGAAATTCGCCTCATTGATGGCCGCCCGCAGTTGCTGAGCGCGTTCAGTGGCTACAACCGCTTCAGCCGCACCGGCAACCATCACCCGAAATCAGACGAACAGACGCAAGGAACGCTCGCCGCCAGCCGGGATGGCACGCGCTTCCATGCGCTGATAGAACGCCATGAGTCGCGCCCGGTCACGGTTCAAGCTTTCCTCGCTGACCGCGCGGCTGTTGTCATCCACCAGACGGCCTTCCAGGCGCGCGGCAAGATCGAAACCGAGTTGGGTCATGCGGTCGAACACCGCCAGGCCATCGGCGACACGCGGCACATCGAACAGCAAGGTGACGCCATGCGTGGTGAGTCCGCGGCCATCACGCGGGAACGGTTCTTCGCCCTGATTGGCAAGGGTGAACAGGGTGTGGCCGAACGCATCGCGGGCATGAAAGCTACCGGCCGGTTCCAGGCTGAGGCCGGCTTCCAGGGCCAGGCCATGCATCGCCTCGCTGGTGAACGGACGGCTGTCGGCCGACACGACGTTGAGGCCGATCAGCACATCGACATCCATGCAAAACAGATCCAGGTCGCGCGCGCGATCAAGCGCTTCCTGCTTGTCCGGGCAAGACACCGCGCCGCCCTCTTCAGCCGCAAACTCATACAGCGCCCGCGAAAACGCATCGAGATGATCTTGTGACAACGCGCCACTACGGTCGGCGAGTTGCAGACCGAATTCCACCTGATCGAAAGCGCTGCGCGGATGGCTGCTCAACGCCTCCCAGGCGCCATCGGCACGACGGCCAAAAGCGCGCACCGGCTTGCCGATACGACGCAGGGTTGCCAATAACGGGCCGAAATTGGCCATCGTCGGCGCCACGAACTTGAGCCTGGCGATGTACTCGGTTGCGGCATCCAGGTTGCTGGCGCCTGGCTGCTTCGCGTCTACGGCGGCGTCGGTAGGCTGCGCGCGTGCGGGGCTCGCCGCCGCTGCGGATTGGGGGGTGAGTTGGGGTGCGGCTACGGGTTTCCGGATTGGCTGCTGAATGGGCTTCACTGCCGGCTGTGGCCTTGGCGCCGCCTTGGGCTCGGCGCTGTCCACGGTGACCGTTGGGCGCGAAGTGAAAACCTCATCGGAAAGCGAAGGTCCGATCGACTCGATGGCGCTCAGAATCGAAGCGGACGCCGGCTGGCGCATCGCATCCATACTGGGTAACGGTGCGTCAGCCTCATCCACGACGTGCTGGACCTCGGGAGCGGGAGAGGCCTCGTCGGTCAGGTGAATGTGGGTTTCGGCGCGCCGGTTGCTGGATTCGGTGCGAACCGATTCGCCCAGCATCACGTCTTCGCGCCTGTGCGAGAACATCTTCTCGGCTTCCTTGCGAAAGCGACGTTCCTGCAGCAGGTTATAAATGACGATGATGGCGATCAGAACGACGCCGACAATGGCCAGAACAATCTGAAGCGTGGTCATCATGGCCGAATTACCTTTGGGCTTGTGGTGGCGCCGGCGGCGATTTTCCCGCTACCGGTTCCATGACGTGAAAGAAAACCTCGTTGCTGCGCACCATGCCCAGTTCGAAACGCGCACGTTCATCCAGCGCGTCGTAGCCCGCATGCAAGTCCCGGGCTTCTGCGGCCAATTGCACATTGCGCGCTTCCAGAGCCTGATTGGCGGTCTTCTGGGCGGCGATATCCCGCTCCAGTTCGTGCACGCGCAACCAGCTACCCTTGCCCAGCCAGAGCGGGTATTGCAGCAGCACGATCAGCACCGCCAGCGTCCAGGCAAGGCCGCGCATGGGTTGCTGATACTCATCTCAGTTGATAAAACGCTTCCCGACCGGGGTAGCGCGCGCGCTCGGCGAGCTCTTCCTCGATACGCAGAAGCTGGTTGTATTTGGCGATGCGATCAGAGCGCGACACGGAGCCGGTCTTGATCTGCAACGCATTGCAAGCCACCGCCAGGTCGGCGATGAAGGCATCCTCGGTTTCGCCGGAACGATGCGAAATGACGCAGGTGTAGCCAGCACGTTTGGCGGTTTCGATGGCGTCGAAGGTTTCCGACAAGGTGCCGATCTGGTTGACCTTGATCAGAATCGAGTTGGCGACGTTTTTCTGGATGCCCTCGCGCAAAATCTTGGCGTTGGTGACGAACAGGTCGTCGCCGACGATCTGGATCGATTTGCCCAGACGCTGCGTCAACAAGGCCCAGCCATCCCAGTCGCCTTCGGCCATGCCGTCTTCGATGCTGATGATCGGGTATTTGTCGACCCAGGCCGCCAGGTAATCGACGAACTCGGCGGAAGTCAGCTTGAGGCCTTCCGAGGCCAGCACGTAACGGCCGTCCCGATAGAACTCGGAGGCGGCGCAATCGAGGCCGATCAGCACATCCCGGCCAGGCGTGTAGCCGGCTGCGCTGATCGCTTCGACGATGAACTTGAGCGCTTCTTCGTTGGATTTGAAGTTGGGCGCGAAGCCGCCTTCATCGCCGACGGAGGTCGGATGACCGGCCTTGTTGAGCAGTTTTTTCAGGGTATGAAAAATTTCGGCGCCACAACGCAGGGCTTCACGGAAGCTCTTCGGGCCGACCGGGATGATCATGAATTCCTGGATGTCGACGTTGTTGTCGGCATGCGCGCCGCCGTTGACGATGTTCATCATCGGCACCGGCAATTGCATCGGGCCGGCGCCGCCCAGGTAACGGTACAGCGGCAGCCCGGCTTCCTCGGCGGCGGCGCGGGCGCAGGCCAGGGAAACCGCGAGCATGGCGTTGGCGCCCAGACGCGCCTTGTTTTCGGTGCCATCCAGATCGATCAGGATCTGATCGATCAAGTTTTGTTCTTCGACGTCGAGGCCGAGAATGGCTTCGGCGATTTCGGTATTCACGTTTTCCACGGCTTGCAGCACGCCCTTGCCGAAATAGCGCGCTTTGTCGCCATCACGCAGTTCGATGGCTTCGCGGCTGCCGGTAGATGCGCCGGAAGGCACCGCGGCGCGGCCCAGCACGCCAGACTCCAGCAGTACATCGGCTTCAATAGTGGGATTACCCCGGGAGTCCAGGATTTCACGGGCGATTACATCAACGATGGCACTCATTTCATTCCTTTGTTTGTCAGCGCGCGGAGTTCGTCACGGGATACGCAACGGGCGCGATTTTCGGTTCTACTCAAACGCGGGTTTCGATAAAACCCTTTTGTTTCACCAGGGTGTCGATATCCCTGAGTGTTTCCAACAATTCTTTCATCAGATGCAACGGCCAGGCATTGGGGCCGTCAGACAAGGCCTTGGCCGGGTCCGGATGCGTCTCTGCAAACAAGCCGGCGATGCCGACCGCGACGGCAGCGCGCGCCAGCACCGGGACGAATTCGCGCTGACCGCCGGAACGATCGCCCTGACCGCCCGGCTGTTGCACCGAGTGGGTCGCATCGAATACGACCGGGCAACCGGTCTCGCGCATGATGGCCAGACCACGCATATCGGAAATCAGCGTGTTGTAGCCGAATGAGACGCCGCGTTCGCACACCATGATGGAGTCGGCGCCGCCATTGGCATCCTTGGCTTTAGCGACCACATTCTTCATGTCGCCGGGGGCCAGAAACTGGCCTTTCTTGATGTTCACCGGCCGGCCGGAAGCGGCCACAGCCTGGATGAAATCGGTCTGGCGGCAGAGGAAAGCGGGGGTTTGCAGCACATCGGCGACGGCGCTGACGGCGGCGATTTCATCGATGCTATGGATATCGGTGATGACCGGCACGCCAATCTGCTTTTTCACCTCGGCCAGGATGCGCAAACCTTCATCCATGCCCAGCCCACGGAACGATTTGCCGGATGAGCGGTTGGCTTTGTCGTAGGACGACTTGTAGATGAAATTGACGCCGGCTGCGGCGCAGATTTCCTTCAACTTGCCGGCGGTATCCATCGCCATCTGCTCGGATTCGATGACACACGGCCCGGCAATCAGAAACAGGGGCTGATCCAGCCCGACTTCGAATCCACACAGCTTCATGCTTTTCTCCCTTCTTGATGAGCCAGCGCCGCTTCCACAAAGGCCTTGAACAGCGGATGACCATCGCGCGGGTTGGAAGTGAATTCAGGATGGAACTGGCAACCGACAAACCACGGATGCACGTCCTGCGGTAATTCGACCATTTCGCACAGATCGGTTCCCGGTGCGCGTCCGGAAACGCGCAAGCCGGTGCTTTCCAGCTTCGCGCGCAAGGCATTGTTGACTTCGAAACGATGCCGATGGCGTTCGATGATTTCGTCCTTGCCGTAGATGTCGCGCGCCAAAGAGCCGGCTGCAAGCTTGCACACCTGGCCGCCCAGACGCATGGAACCGCCCAGATCGGAGTTTTCGTCGCGGCGCTCGAAATGGCCGTCGGCGGTTTGCCATTCGGCAATCAGGCCGATCACCGGATAAGGTGTGGCCGGCTCGAATTCGGTGGAATGGGCGCCGCTCATGCCGGCGACATCGCGCGCATATTCGACCACCGCCAGTTGCATGCCCAGGCAGATGCCCAGGTAGGGAATTCGATTTTCGCGCGCATAGCGGATCGCGCTGATCTTGCCCTCGGTGCCGCGTTTGCCAAAGCCGCCGGGGACCAGAATGGCGTCCATCGAAACCAATGCGTCGCAGCCGTCATGCTCAATAGCCTCGGAATCGATGTAGTGGATGTTGACCTTGCTCTGGGTATGGATGCCGGCGTGAATCAACGCTTCAGACAAGGATTTGTAGGATTCGGTCAGATCGACATATTTGCCGACGAAGGCGATATCGACCTGATGCTGAGGGTGCTCCAGCGCGTATATGAGTTGCTTCCAGACCGACAAATCGGCTGCCTTGGCGAGCAAACCGAGTTTGTGGCAGACGATCTCGTCCAGCATCTGGTCATGCAGCATGGCCGGAATCTTGTAGATGGAACTGGCGTCCAGCGCCTCGATCACCGCTTCCGGCATGACATTGCAGAACAACGCAATCTTGCGCCGCTCTTCGGCCGGGATGGAGCGATCCGCCCGGCACAACAACACGTCGGGCTGGATGCCGATTTCGCGCAGTTCCTTGACCGAATGCTGGGTCGGCTTGGTCTTCAACTCGCCGGCGGCGTGTATGTAGGGCAACAGCGTCAGATGAATGAAGCAGGTGGCGCTGCGCCCCTCTTCGATGCCCATCTGACGTATCGCTTCCAGGAACGGCAGCGACTCGATATCGCCCACCGTACCGCCGACCTCGATGATCGCCACTTCGGCGCCCTCGGCGCCACGCTTGATACAGGCCTTGATCTCGTCGGTGATGTGCGGAATGACCTGTACGGTTCGGCCCAGGTATTCGCCGCGGCGTTCTTTCTTGATCACCGACTCGTAGATCTGGCCGGTGGTGAAGTTGTTGCGCCTGCCCATCTTGGCGCGTGTGAAGCGCTCGTAGTGGCCAAGGTCGAGATCAGTCTCGGCGCCGTCTTCGGTCACGAAGACCTCGCCATGCTGAAACGGACTCATGGTGCCCGGATCGACGTTGATATAAGGATCGAGCTTGAGATGGGTGACGGTGAGGCCGCGGGATTCAAGGATCGCGCCCAACGAGGCGGCTGCGATACCCTTGCCCAACGAGGAGACCACACCACCGGTAACGAATACGTAACGGGTCATAAAATCGGCTAATGCAGGGATGCGGAATGATACCGGAATGCCCCCTCGCCTTAAAGGCGGGTGCGACAAGAAAACCCAGCCCAATCAACTATTCGTTGGCTGATCGTTATCCTCGATAATGACGCGCCGTATTGAAAACGCTTGAATTTTCGTTGACTCCATGACCGCCAAACCCTGCCCCTTCTGCGTTCTCGACCCCGCCCGTATCCTGGCCGAAGACGCGCTCACCGTGGTTTACAAGGATGGCTTTCCGGTTTCGCCAGGCCATACCGTGGTGATTCCCAAGCGCCACTTCCCTACCCTGTTCGATGCCAGCGAGGCGGAGCAACTCGCCTTGCTGCAAGCATTGTCCAAAGCCAGGTTGCTGCTCGATGCGCTGCACCATCCGGATGGCTACAACATCGGCATCAACCAGGGCGTCGCCGGCGGCCAGAGCGTGCCGCATCTGCATATCCACATCATTCCGCGTTACCTGGGCGACAAGGCCGATCCGAAAGGCGGCGTGCGCTGGGTGTTGCCCGAGAAGGCGAAGTATTGGGCTTGAGTTATCCGGCCCGACGGCAAGCCAGAAGATAGTTGACGTCGGTGTCGCGTTCCAGCCGGTAGGTTTTCGAGAAGGGGTTGTAGGTCATGCCCATCAGTTCAACCGATTCCAGACCGGCCTGGCGGGCGAAAGCGGCAAGCTCGTGCGGTTTGATGAATTTGGACCAGTCGTGCGTGCCCTTGGGCAGCATGTTCAGCACATATTCCGCACCGACGATGGCGAACAGATAGCTTTTCGGATTGCGGTTGAGGGTGGAGAAAAATACCCAGCCATCCGGTTTTGCCATGCGCGCGCAGGCCGTCATCACGGAGACGGGGTCCGGCACGTGCTCCAGCATTTCCATACAAGTGACCACATCGAAGCTTTCCGGCTCGGCGTCGGCGAGGTCTTCCGCGGCGATGAGTCGATAATCGACCTGAGCGCCCGATTCGAGTTGATGCAGTTTGGCAACTTTGAGGGGTTTTTCCGCCAGATCGATGCCGGTGACCTGGGCGCCCGCGAGCGCCATGCTTTCAGACAGAATGCCGCCGCCGCAACCGACATCGACGACACGCTTGCCTTGCAAGCCGCCAGCCAGATTGGCAATCCATTCCAGGCGCAGCGGATTGATGTCGTGCAACGGCTTGAATTCGGAGTTGGCGTCCCACCAGCGGTGGGCGAGTTGGCTGAATTTATCCAGTTCGGCTTGATCGGCGTTACTCATGTCGCTTCCTTGTATAGACGCTACAACGGGTTTTGCAGTGATTGGTAGTGAGTCTGGAACAGCGCTTCCAGATCATTGATCACCTCGCTTGCGGCTCGCCCCTGCATAAGGTGCTGACTCATCAATGCGGAGGTTTCGTGTATCAGTTTGGCGCGGTCGAGCATGGGGTAGGTTGCACGCAAGCGTTTGATCGCTTTGACCACGTTTTCCTGCGCCGGGCGTGCGATGTCTTGCGGCGTTTGCGAAACAGGCGCGGCCGCGGACGGCGCCCGGGCCAGCAAAAATTCGGCGTAATCCAGCAAACCAGCCCGTTTGCCTTCGGAGAGCGCCCGAAACAGGTGCAATAAACGACGCTCACCCGCAGTCATTACTTGTTCCTGGGGATGACGTGGTTTTTGATCATCGGACTCTGTTCGAGGAAATCGAGAAACGATTGCAGCAGCTTGCTGCGGAATTTTTCCTGCGGGTAGACGAGCGAGAGTTGGCGACGCAATGGGGGTTCCAGGGGTATCGCGACCAATTCACCCAACCTGATTTCTTTCGACACGGTGGTGCTGGAAAGCACCGCCACGCCCAAACCGGCGGCAACCGCACCTTTGATGGCTTCGCGGCTACCCAGCTCCATGACCAGATTGATTTCGTCCAGAGAAACACCGTTGTCGCGAAAAAAGTCGTCGATGCACTCGCGCGTGCCGGAACCGGGCTCACGGCTGACATACGGGTGTGACGCGACCTGTTTCGGGGTGACATAGGCGAGCGTGGCCAGGTCCGAAAAAGGGGCGCAGATCATCACCAGTTCATCTTCACAACACACATGGGTAATCAGATTGGGGTGATGCGAGGCCGATTCGATCAACCCGATGTCGAGCGTATGGTCGGCGACCTTGTTTTCGATCGTCTCGGAATTCGCCACAGTCAAGCGTGCCTTGGTTTCCGGATACTTTTGCTTGAACTCGCCCAGCATGCGCGGCAGCATGTATTCGGCAATCGTCGTGGAAGCGCCGATCAACAAGGGTCCGCTGACCTGGCCGGTGAGTTCAGAGATGCGCGCTTCCATTTCGCCGGTCATGTTGAGAATGCGCTCGGCGTAATCCAGGGAGAGTTCGCCGGCGGGCGTCAGGGAAATCTTGCCGTGCGACCGCTCGAACAAGCGGGTGTTGAAATGTTCTTCCAGTTGTTTGACCTGGAAGGTCACGGCAGGCTGGGTCATGAACAACAATTCCGCCGCTTTGGTGAAGGAAAGTTGTTTCGCGACGGTGTGGAAAACTTGCAGTCGGCGGTCAGCCATTTTCTTATGTGCGGATAAATTTTAATTATGCAATTCAATCATAATTTTCTAATTTATGACAGCCGCCACAGCGCTGACTCGCGTCCGCGCCGATAGCCTGTTGAAATCGCGGCGTGTTATAAATCGCCGCCTATCCAAAGGCTTCTGCCTAACCTATTCAATTGTCGATAACAGGCCAGATGAATCGCGGTTTCTTCACCATTCTCACGGCCCAGTTTTTTTCGGCGCTAGCAGATAACGCACTCCTCTTTGCAGCGATAGCCTTGCTGATGTCGCTCTCGGCGCCGGACTGGCACGTTCCCCTGTTGCAGCAGTTTTTCATCGTTTCGTACATCCTGCTGGCGCCATTCGTCGGCGCTTTTGCCGACTCGAACCCGAAAGGTCGGGTCATGTTCATCAGCAACGCCATCAAGGTGATCGGCTGTATCGCCATGCTGGCGGGCATGCAACCGCTTTATGCCTATGCCATCGTCGGACTCGGCGCAGCAGCCTATTCCCCGGCCAAGTACGGCATCCTGACCGAGTACCTGCCGCCCTCCCAGCTCGTTAAGGCCAACAGTTGGATGGAAGGCGCCACCGTCCTCGCCATCATCCTCGGCGCCATTGTTGGCGGCTTGTTGATCAATCCCAAACTGGTCGGCGCTGCGTTGATCGATTGGGGGCTGGCCGAATGGATATCGGTGCCCAAATTCGCCATCGTGATCATCCTTGGTCTGTATCTCGTAGCGGCCTGGTTCAATCTGTATATCCCGCGCCTGCCGCCAGACCACCGCACCCCCAAACGCAACCCCGTGTTTCTGCTGCACGACTTCTGGCACTCCTTCAAACTGCTCTGGAAAGACCCGCTCGGCCAGGTCTCCCTGGCGGTGACCACCTTGTTCTGGGGAGTTGGCGCAACGCTGCGGCTCGTGGTGCTGGCCTGGGCGGCATTCAATTTGAACTTCGACCTCACCCAGGCGACGCAACTCACCGCCACGTCCGCCGTTGGCGTTGCCGTTGGCGCAGCGATGGCTGGCAAATGGATCCGACTGGAAAGCTCGGTAAAAGTGCTGCCTGCGGGAATTCTTCTGGGCCTGACGGTGATTGCCATGATCTTCGTGACGGATTGGCGCATCGCCGCGGTGCTGCTATTTTTTATCGGCGTGCTGTCCGGCTTTTTCGTGGTGCCGCTCAATGCCTTGCTCCAGCACCGCGGACATTTGTTGATGGGTGCGGGGCATTCCATCGCTATCCAGAATTTCAACGAAAACCTGGGAATTCTGGTTTTACTTGGCGCCTACACCCTCATGGTCGGCCATGGCGTACACATTCACTGGGTCCTGGGGCTGTTCGGGTTGTTCATCAGCCTGGCGATGACCGTGATCTGGCGCCGCCACCGTCACGACCAAGTGCAATAGCTGTTCCTGAACTTAACCATCCGGCACTCGCAAACACACCAAGGAGATTTGATGTCCGCCAAACATTCCCCGCTGTTGATTCTCGGCTCCGGCCCGGCTGGCTACACCGCCGCTATTTACGCCGCGCGCGCCAATCTGAAACCGGTGCTGATTACCGGTTTACAACAAGGCGGCCAGTTGATGACAACGACCGAGGTGGACAACTGGCCTGCTGACGTCGATGGCGTCATGGGTCCGGAACTGATGCAGCGTTTCCAGGCGCACGCCGAACGGTTCAATACGGAACTCGTGTTCGACACCATCAGCGCAGTCGATTTGACCCAGCGCCCGTTCAGCCTGACCGGCGATAGCGGGGTCTACACCTGCGATGCGCTGATCATCGCCACCGGTGCATCGGCGATGTACCTGGGTTTGCCCTCCGAACAAGCCTTCATGGGCAGAGGCGTTTCCGGCTGCGCAACCTGCGATGGATTTTTCTACAAGGGCCAGGATGTGGCTGTAGTCGGCGGCGGCAATACGGCGGTCGAGGAAGCGCTCTACCTGGCCAATATCGCCAAACATGTGACCCTGGTACATCGTCGCGACACGTTCAAAGCCGAAAAAATCATGATCGAGAAGCTCATGGAAAAGGTTAAGGAAGGCAAGATAAGCCTTGAATTAAATAGCGTTCTTGACGAAGTTCTGGGTGACAAGTCCGGCGTTACCGGGATGCGTCTGAAGAATATCCAGACGAATTCGAGCAAGGATGTTCAGCTCATGGGGGTGTTCATTGCCATCGGCCACAAACCCAACACCGACCTGTTCAAGGGCCAGCTCGAAATGAACGCCCACGGTTATCTTGTGACTCAAGGCGGCCAGACCGGCAATGCCACGCAGACCAGCGTGACCGGCGTATTTGCTGCCGGCGATGTGCAGGATCATATCTACCGACAAGCCATCACCAGTGCCGGAACCGGCTGCATGGCCGCGCTGGATGCAGAGCGTTTTCTTGATAATCTGAATTAACTTGCACCCGTAACTCGATGAAAAAGCGTGGCGGTTCGGGCGATAAAGCATTGCCTGAACCTCCCGCTCCCAGCCCGGCGGACCAGCAACTCTTCCGCTCCGCCATCACCGATGTAAAGCCCATCACGCCGCACGGGCGGATAACCCCCTGCCCGACGCGTCCGCCGCCCATTCCGCTGAGTCACATGCAAGATGATCGCGAGGTCATTTTCGAATCGCTGCATGACCCTGTTTGCGGGGATGTAAACACTGAACACGGGGAAGAGCTGTCGTTTGCGCGCCCGGGGATTTCACGCCAGATTCTTCGGCGTTTGCGGCGTGGCGAATGGGGCGCCCAGGCCGAGCTGGATTTACACGGGCTGATCAAGCTCGAAGCCAAGATCGAACTGGTTGGTTTTCTTTCCGAATGCAGGCGCCGCAGCATCCGTTGCATCCGGATCATTCACGGCAAAGGCCTGCGTTCAAAAAACCGCGAGCCCGTCCTGAAACTGCATGTCCAGCACTGGCTCATGCAACGCGAAGAAGTCCTGGCTTTTGTGCAGGCCAGGCCCGCCGATGGCGGCGGCGGCGCAGTCATGGTGTTGCTGAAAACCAGCACACCGGGCTGAAACCGCCACAGCAAATTCAGCCCAGCAACTGCGCCAACACGTAGGGCAGGATGCCGCCGGCCTGGAAATACTCGATCTCGATCGGAGTATCCAGACGCAGTTTCGCCGCGACGTTTTGCGTGGAACCATCCGCGCGGCGGATCGCCAGGGTGACGTCCTGCTGCGGCGCGATGCCGTTCTCCAGGCCGATGATGTCGAAGCTTTCAGAACCGTCGAGATTGAAATCGGCCGCGCCCTGGCCGTCTTTGAACTGGATCGGCAACACGCCCATGCCGGCCAGATTGGCGCGGTGGATGCGCTCGAAGCTCTTCGCCACCACGGCTTTCACGCCCAGCAAGCGGGTTCCCTTGGCGGCCCAGTCGCGGCTGGAGCCGGTGCCGTATTCCTCGCCGGCCAGGATGACCAGCGGCGTGCCGGCAGCCTGGTAGCGCATGGCGGCGTCGTAGATCGACATCTGTTCGCCATTGAATAGCGTCACGCCGCCTTCAGAACCCGAAATCATCAGATTCTTGATGCGCACGTTGGCGAAAGTGCCGCGCATCATCACTTCATGGTTGCCACGGCGGGCGCCATAACTGTTGAAGTCTTTCTGCGCGACGCCGTGCTCGACCAGATATTTGCCGGCGGGCGCGGCAGCCTTGATGTTGCCGGCCGGGCTGATGTGGTCGGTGGTCACCGAGTCGCCGAAGATGGCCAGCGCGCGGGCGCTGCGGATCACCGGATTCGGCTTCGCCGCGAGGTTGCCAACATTCTGAAAGAACGGCGGTTCCTGGATGTAGGTGGAAGCATCATCCCAGGCATAAACCTGGCCGGCCGGTGCGGGCACCGCGTCCCACAGCGGATTGTCTCTGCCTACATCCTTGTAGATGGCGTAGGCATCGGGATTGGCGGCATGCGGCAGGAGCGCGGCGATTTCCTCGGCGCTGGGCCAGATGTCTTTCAGGAACACCGGGCCGTCCGCGCCCTGGCCCAGCGGCTCGTTGGCGACGTCGATATCGACGCGGCCGGCGAGGGCGAAAGCCACCACCAGCGGCGGCGACATCAGAAAGTTGGCTTTCACGTTCTGATGCACGCGCGCCTCGAAATTGCGGTTGCCGGAGAGTACCGAGCAGGCCACCAGGTCTTTATCCAGGATTTCCTTTTCCACCGCCTCCGGCAGCGGGCCGGAGTTGCCGATGCAAGTGGTGCAGCCGTAACCGACGACGCCGAAGCCGAGTTTTTCCAGATCGTTCAACAGGCCGGCGGCTTGCAGATATTCGGTCACTGCGCGTGAACCGGGGCCCATCGAAGTCTTCACATGCGCGGGCATCTTCAGCCCTTTCTCCACCGCCTTCTTGGCCAGCAGTCCGGCGGCAATCATCACGCCGGGGTTGGAGGTGTTGGTGCAGGACGTGATGGCGGCAATCACCACGTCGCCGTGTCTTAGCTCCCCTCTCCCTCTGGGAGAGGGGCTGGGGCAGCTAGAGACTTGGCCGGTGTTGTTAGGCGGCCTAGCCGGTTGGCTGGTAGTTCCATCAGAGAGGGAAGCCGTTTTGCCATAACCGCCCTGCTCTTTCGGCAATTCCAGCAGCGTCTCGAACGATTCCTTCAGCGCGTACAGATTGATGCGGTCCTGCGGGCGTTTCGGGCCGGCGACCGAAGGTTTCACGTTGCCGAGGTCGAGTTCCAGCGTCTGGCTGTATTCGATACGACCTGCCTCGGGAATGCCGAACAGGCCCTGTGCTTTGTAATAAGCGCGCATCGCATCGACCTTGGCGGCGTCGCGGCCGGTGGCCAGGAAATATTGGCAGGTCGCCTCGTCGACCGGGAAAAAGCCCATCGTCGCGCCGTATTCCGGCGCCATGTTGGCGATGGTGGCGCGGTCATACACCGGCAGCGCCACCGCGCCCTCGCCGAAGAATTCGACAAACTTGCCGACCACCTTGGCGCGCCGCAGCATCTCGGTGATGGTCAGCACGATGTCGGTCGCCGTCACGCCAGGCGCGGCGCGGCCAGTCAGGTTCACGCCGACCACATCCGGTGTCAGGAAATATACCGGCTGGCCGAGCATGCCGGCTTCCGCCTCGATGCCGCCGACGCCCCAGGCGACGACGCCGAGGCCGTTGATCATGGTGGTATGGGAATCGGTGCCGACCAGCGTATCCGGGTAATAAACACCGTCTTTCTCCATCACGCCGCGCGCCAGGTATTCCATGTTCACCTGGTGGACGATACCCACGCCAGGAGGAACAACTTTAAAAGTATCAAAGGCTTGCATGCCCCACTTGAGAAACTGGTAGCGCTCGCGGTTGCGCTCGAATTCGATCTTCATGTTCTCCGCCAGCGCATCGGGGCGGCCAAACACGTCCACCTGCACCGAGTGATCCACCACCATTTCCACCGGCGCCAGGGGTTCGACTTTCTTCACATCCTTGCCGGCGCGTTCGGCGGCGGAACGCATCGCCGCCAGGTCGGCCAGCAGCGGCACGCCGGTGAAGTCCTGCAACAGGATGCGCGCCACGACGAAGGGAATTTCTTCCGTGCGCGCCGCATTCGGCTGCCAGTTGGCCAGTTCGCGCACGTGCTGTTCGGTGATTTTCTTGCCGTCGAAATTGCGCAGCACCGACTCCAGCACGATGCGGATCGACACCGGCAATTTCGAGACGGCGCCAACGCCAGCCTTTTCGAGTTGCGGCAGGGAGTAGTAGGAAGCGGATTGTCCGTTGCCAGTGGCGAAGGTCTGGCGGGTGTCGAAAAGGCTGTGCATGGCGGTCATCGGGGAGGGGAAAAAAGGGCGGAAATTTTAACCGTGAAATGTTCCGGGACACCGCCTCAGTCTCCCGGCAAAAACATCTGCAACAACTCATTCAGGAAATGCCGGCCCTGCTCGCTCGGGCGGATGTTGTCGGCCCCGTCGTAAACCCCTCGCAGCAGCAGGCCGCGTTGTTCCGCCGCGCGCAACGCGGGTTCCGCCAGCAACAGCGGCAAGCCGGTGCGCGCCTCGAACAGGCGCGGGTCGAAACCCTCGGTCAGGCGCAATGCATTCATCATGAATTCGAAAATCCGGTCGGCGCGCGTCAGCTTGCGGGTTTCCAGCAACGTCGGCCTTGCATTGCTTGAACCCGACTCACCCAGCAGCGCATCCATATACGCCTGCGGGTGTTTGCTGCGCGCTTGCCGCTCGATGCGGTCGTGGCTGGAGAGTTTGCCGTGCGCGCCGGCGCCGATACCCAGGTAATCGCCGAAGTTCCAGTAATTGAGGTTATGCCTGCATTGCCGGCCCGGCTGCGCAAAGGCCGACGTTTCGTAGTGTTGATAGCCGGCTGCCGCCAGGGTTTCTTCCACCATCAATTGCATATCGGCGGCGGCGTCGTCATCCGGCAGGCTGGGCGGCGCAGCGGCGAACGGCGTGTTGGGCTCCAGCGTCAGGTGATAGGCGGAAACATGCGCGGGGGCCAGCCGAATCGCAGTTTCCAGGTCTTGCCGCGCCTCGCTCAGCGTCTGCCCGGGCAGCGCGTACATCAGATCCAGATTCACTGCCTCGAACAGTTCCAGCGCCGCTGCCGCCGCCGCGCGCGCCTCGTCGGCATCGTGTATCCGCCCCAGGGCGCGCAGATGTTGCGGGTTGAAACTCTGCACGCCCAGCGACAGCCGGTTGACCCCGGCGTCGCGATAGGCCTTGAAGCGCGCCGCCTCGAAGGCGCCCGGGTTGGCTTCCAGCGTGATCTCCGCCAGCGGCGAAACCCGCAGGAGCGTGCGCAGCGTCACCAGCAACTGGTCGATGGCCGCCGCCGAAAACAGACTGGGCGTACCGCCGCCGATGAAGATGCTGCTCACTTCCCGGCCCCAGACCTGCGGCAGACTGCGTTCCAGATCGCGCGTCAGCGCCTGTAGATAGCGTTGCTCAGGGATCGCTGTGGCATCTTCGCCGCGCAGCGCATGCGAGTTGAAATCGCAATAGGGGCACTTGCGCACGCACCAGGGCAAATGCACGTAGAGCGCCAAGGGCGGCGGCGCCTGCAACTGGCCCGGCATACGGAGCCTGGCCTCGCCCCTATAATCGCCCGAATCGATCATCCCGCCCTCACCCGCCGCCCCGCTCATGCCCGCAGACAAACTGGACATCTCCACCTTTCTGGTTTCCTCCATTCACGACATGAAAAACTCGCTCGGGATGATGGCGGCGTATCTGGAAGACGCGCTGGCCGAACCCGGCTCTGCACCCGACCCCGTCGATACGCAGGCACGCCGGAAAACCGCGCAGGCGCTTTATGAGGTGCAACGCGTCAACAACCATCTGGTTCAACTCCTGGCGCTATACAAAATCGACCAGGCATTCTACCCATTCGACCCGCAAGGCCGGCCGCTCGCCGACCTGGCGCGCGAAGCGCTGGCGCGGGCGCAGCCGCTGGCCGACTCGAAAGGCATCGCGCTCGATTGCGAGTGCCCGGAAGACCTCTACGGCTGGATTGATTACGAACTGGTCTTCGGCGTCGTCGTGCAAGCCCTGCACAACGCGCTGCACTATGCGAAGGGTCGGGTGCTGCTGAGCGCTGCCGCGCAAGGATCCGGCATGCTCATCCGGGTGGAAGACGACGGCCCCGGCTTCCCCGACTTTCTGCTCGAACAGGGCAACGCCGCCCAGCGCGGCATCAGCTTTGAAACCGGCTGCACCGGGCTGGGGCTGTATTTCGCCGATGTCGTCGCGCGCCTGCACAAAGCGGGAGAAAACACCGGCTGCATCCGCCTGGAAAACGGCGGCCAGCTTGGTGGGGGCTGCTTCAGCCTGGAACTGCCCTGACCGAACGAATTTGTAGTTCACAGCCCGCCATAAGCATTCATCCCATGAAAATCCGCAACCTGCCGCCGCCCGACTTCTCGCGCACCAGCTTTCTGATCGTCGAAGACTTCGAAGGCATGCGCGCGATTCTGCGCGACATCCTCGCTCGCGCCGGCGCCCGTCACATCGCACAGGCGAACAACGCCGACAGCGCCATTTCGATGCTCGAACGCACGCGCTACGACGTCATCCTGTGCGACCTGCATCTGGGCCACGGCAAGAACGGCCAGGACATCCTGGAAGAAGCGCGTCATCGCGGCCTGCTCGCGCCGCATGCGGTCTGGCTGATGGTCAGTGCGGAAAAAGCCGCCGAAATGGTCACCGGCACCATCGAATCGCGTCCCGACGACTACCTGATAAAACCCATCACCGAAACGCTGCTGTTCATGCGTTTATCGCAACAGATCGCGAAGAAACACGTGCTCGCCCCAATCGAAATCGCCATGCGCGAGCATGAATATCTGAAAGCGCTCCGACTGACGGATAGCCAGATGGAAGGTATCCAGCCGAACACCCCGCACGCCTGGGACCTGAAACGCCTGAAAGCCGAACTCGCCATGGCCAGCGGCGAGCACGGCCCGGCCAGGGCAATCTATGAAGAAGCGCTCAGTCTGCGCGACCTGCCCTGGGCGCGTCTCGGGCTGGCCAAGATTCACTACAACGAAGGCCGCCTGGACGACGCTCGCCGCGAACTCAAGGAAATCACCGACGGCAATCGCGCCTATCTGGAAGCGCACGACTGGCTCGCGCGCACGCTCGACAAACTCGGCGACCACGAAGGTGCGCAAAGCGTATTGCAACGCGCCCTCACCACCTCGCCGCGCGCGCCGCTGCGGCAATTGCATCTGGGCGAAGTCGCCCACCGGCGCGGCGAACTGGGCGCCGCCGCCCTGGCCTTCCAGAGCAGCATCGAACTGGCGCGAAATACACCGCTGAAAACGACACAGGCTTACCTGGCGCTGTCCCAGATCCATCTCGCGCAAGACAACCCCGACGCCGCCCTCAAGACGCTGTCCGCACTTTCCATCGACATGTACAACAACCCCGCCGCGCGCCTGCTCGCCCAAGCCATGCAGATTCCGGTGCGCCTGAAAACCGGCGAACACGGCATCGCCAAGGATTTGGCGCAGCAATTGGCGGAAGAACTCAAAGCCAAAGCGCAACACCTGCCGCCGGACGCCGTCTTCAACCTCGTCGTCCCTCTTCTCGCCCTGGGCGACAAGGCCACCGCCGACGCGTTGCTCGCCAGCGTCATCGGCAACCACCACGATCACCCGGAATACCTCGAACGCGCCCAGGCCGTCTACACCCAGGCCGGCCTGGAGGACGAAGGCCGCGAACTGCTGAACCGCGCCGCCCGCGCCGCCACCGACATCATGAACCGAGGCGTCAAACTCTCACGCGAAGGCAAGCTCGACGAAGCCATCCAGCTCACCCGCGAAGCGCGCGCGCAAATGCCCAGCAACGCCCGCCTGCTGCTCAACCACGCTTTTCTGCTGATCGCCTGGATGGAACGCCACGGCCGCGAAACTGCACTCAACAAAGAAGCGCGCGGCTGCATCGAACTGGCACGCAAACTGAAGCCGGGAGAAAAACGCGCCAGTGAACTGCTGACCCGGCTGGAACTGCTGGGCAGCGATTTCGAGTTTTCTGTTTAGCGGAGAAATTGGCCCGCAGGCGATCCGTCGATGCCAAAGTCCGACAGGCTGCCAGGCCCCGTGGCCAATTTATCCTGAAAACTTCAGTTGACGGATAAATTCATTACGATTCAATGTGTTGCGAGATGTCTGTAGGTGCGAATTCATTCGCACCGAAGTCATTGATTGTGCGAATAAATTCGCACCTACGAGCACCTAAACTGAGGTTTTCAGGTTTATTGACGTTTCCTTGTTCAAGATCAAGCGGGCGACATTCAGAACTGCACACCGTTTGCCGTTAGTGGGTGTTTGAGGCACGCAGCCGGCGCGCCCACGGGGCATTCACAGCCCCGGACCTGTCCAGGAAAAACAAGGAACAAACGCATTGAAACTGAAGTTCAAGATCTGGCTGTTGCTGAGCGCGCTATTGAGCGTGGTATTGGCCATCGACCTGGCCTTCAGTTACCAGAAGCTGAAGGCGGAGTCGCGCGCGGAAAGCGAATACGACGCCAGAACGGTTTACGGCTTCATGATGGCGACGCGCCGGATCTACCAGCAGCAGTTCATCGCGAGCGGTCTGCCGGTGAACGAAAAAACCATCGGTTTTCTGCCGGCGCATTCGTTCTCGCGCATCTCGCATGATTTCGCCAACTGGAACCAGAGCGGAATCGTCTTCAACAATGTGACCGACCGGCCGCGCAACCCAGGCAATCAGGCCGACCGCTTCGAACTGGAGGCGATGAACTGGTTTCGCGCCAATCCGAAGGCAAGCGAGCGGATGCGCGACATCGTCACCGACCGGGGCGTCGGCTACATGCTCTATACCGCGCCGATCCGGATCGAGCCGTTCTGCCTGAAATGCCACGGCGAGCGCGCCGCCGCCCCGCCCAGTATTCGAGACGGCTACGCCACCGCCTATGGCTACAAGGTTGGCGACTTGCGCGGGGTGGCGAGCATCCGCATCCCGACGGCGAAATTCCAGGAACGTCTGCTGCAAATTTGGGGCGGTCAATTGGTCAAAAGCCTGGTCGGCTATGCCGCGATCTTTCTCGCCTTGGGTTTCATCCTCGATCGGCTGGTTACCCGCCGGCTGTCCCGCCTACAAGAGGGCGCCCAGCAGATCGCGACAGGTGAATACAGCGCACGTATCAAGCAAAGTCGCACGAAAAACGCCCAGGATGAGATTTCCGGCCTGGCCGAAACCTTCAATCGCATGGCCGACGCGGTGCAAAACCGCGCGGCGGAAATCCATAACCTGGCCTACTTCGACCCGCTCACCGGCCTGCCCAACCGGCGCCTGCTGATGGATCGCCTCAACCATGTCCTGGTCGCCAGCAATCGCACGCAGGCCTACGGGGCATTGATGATCCTCGACCTGGACAACTTCAAGACCCTCAACGACACCCAGGGCCACGATGTCGGCGACCAGTTGCTGATCGAGGTCGCGCGGCGCCTGACCGCCAACGTGCGCCAGGAAGACACGGTCTCACGCCTGGGCGGCGACGAGTATGTGGTGATCCTGGAAGGGCTCGGCCTGGATGAAAAATCCGCCGCCAACCAGGCCGAGATAATCGCGGAGAAGGTACGTTTCGCCCTCATTCAGCCTTATGCGCTCGATGGCCTCGAACAGATGCATCAAAGCACCGCCAGTATCGGCATGACGCTGTTCCACGGCCTCGACGACTCGACCGATGTGCTGCTCAAGCAAGCCGACGTAGCGCTCTACCAGGCCAAGGACGCAGGCCGTAACGCCGTGCGCTTCTTCAACCCGGCCATGCAGGCGAGCATCGATACGCGCATCGCGCTGGAAAACGCCTTGCGCCGGGCGCTGAGCCAGAACGAATTGCAGCTCTATTACCAGCCGCAAGTCGATGAGCACGGCCACATCATCGGCGCCGAAGCCTTGTTGCGCTGGCTACGGCCAGGCATCGGGATGGTTTCACCGGCGCAGTTCATTCCGCTCGCCGAAGAAACCGGGCTGATCCTGCCCATTGGCCTGTGGGTGCTGCACACCGCCTGCGCTCAACTCAAGACATGGGCTGGCGATGCCCATACCCGCGATCTACAGTTGGCCATCAACGTCAGCGCAGGCCAGTTCCACCAGGCCGATTTCGCCACCCAGATTGCGGCCTGCCTTGCTCACAGCGGCATCGACCCGACACGACTGAAACTGGAATTGACCGAAAGCGTGGTGCTGGACAACGTCGAAGAAGTCATCAGCCGGATGCAGGAAATCAAGGCATTGGGCGTCAGCTTCTCGATGGACGACTTCGGCACCGGCTATTCGTCGCTGTCGTACCTGAAACGGCTGCCACTCGATCAGATCAAGATCGACCAGTCTTTTGTCCGCGACCTCACCGTCGATCCCAACGACGCCGCCATCGTCCGCGCCATCCTGGCGATGAGCCTGTCACTCGGCTTGCAGGTCATCGCCGAAGGCGTGGAAACCCAGGCTCAACACGATTTCCTGCATGCGAACGGCTGCATGGCGTTCCAGGGTTACCTGTTCGGCAAACCCATGCCGATAGCCGAATGGGAGCAGCGGTTTCCAGTTGGGTAGGGTGCGCCGTGCGCACCATTAAACGTGAATCGGTGCGCACGGCGCACCCTACGGCACCACGTCAGAACTCGAAATAACATCGGCCGTCGTGGCGCAGTTTTGCGCGCACCCGCGCGGTATCCGGGAACAACCGTTCCACTTCGCGCCAGTGGCGTAGGTTGGGCAAAGCGAAGCGTGCCCAACGAACCGGCGCGCTGTTGGGCACGCTTCGCTTTGCCCAACCTACGGTGCCATGCCGCGAAATCACGAGCCACTACATCTAGTGGGTGTGTGTGACAACCCGAT
>JAUYET010000111.1 GCA_030691265.1 Pseudomonadota bacterium | reverse complement strand
CCCCGTAGGGCTTCCAGGCCCACCTTGGCCTTGAACTCGGGCACATGCACCTTCCGCTTCTTCGCTTCGCTCATCACTTTTCGTTCCTTATGCCATCACGCAGCTTAATCTGGTGTCTTGAAAACGGGGTCCACAATAGGCGGTGAAGCGAGATGAAATAGTCATGGTTTCCTCCTGGTGATTAGCGCGCCTGAGCAAGCAGGTTTGGCAGCTTAACCGAGATCGTCCGGGGCATCTCCAGGGCGCTGGTGCGCGAGCGCCTGCATCTGGTTTCCGCTTTCGCCGGAACGATGCCCGGACAGCATGCCCAGGTGCGGCGCTGGCGGGTGCTGTCCTCGCTCGCCCATGCCTGCGTGGCGCCGCTGTTTTCCATCCGACAGGGCGATCCTGTCTCACGCCATCTGACATCCCAGACAGGCAGGCATTGCCTGGCGTTGGCGGTGATGCCGTTCTATTTCGACCCATTCGTGGGTGATCTGGCGCATGCACTGTTCCTTGGGCCGAACGGTTCCGGCAAGACGGTGGTGGTGTCGTTTCTTCCGTGCTTATCGGGTTTTCACACCCACCCACTAGATGTAGTGGCTCGTGATTTCGCGGCATGGCGCCGTAGGTTGGGCAAAGCGAAGCGTGCCCAACATCGCGGCGGTTCGTTGGGCACGCTTCGCTTTGCCCAACCTACGTCACTGCGGGTTCCGGCAAGTCGGTCATTGTGACGTTCCTCATGACGCAGTGGCGCAAATACCACCCCTGCCGGATTGTGATCTTTGACAAGGATTCTTCTTGCAAGGTGCCCACGTTGCTGATGGGCGGGCGCCACATCGTGCCGTCCAGCGGTGCTGTACGCGTCAATCCACTGGCTTGGCTGTCCGACCCGACCGAGTGGGGATGGATCGAGCGCTGGGTGGAAGGGCTGATTGCCTCGCGCGGCGATTACACCGTGACGGCCGAGGATGATCGCCTGCTGCATGAAGCGGTGGAGGCGACGGCATCGTTGCCGCGCGAAGATTGGCGGCTGCTGTCGCTGGCAGCCGGATTGCCTGCGCGGCTGCGTGAGCAGTTGTCGCCGTGGATCGGCGATGGCCCGCAAGCGCCGTTCTTCGACAATGTGGAAGACGGCCTCGATCTCGCGGGCGTGACCTGCATCGAGATGGGCGAGGTCTTCCTCTACCCGAACGTGGCGCGCGCCTTCCTGGATTACGCCTTCCACCGCATCGAGCGAACCATTATGGAACCCGGCCCGGATGGGCGTCCGGTTCCGACCCTGGTGTACCTGGAAGAGTGCCAGCACCTGCTGGCCGATCCGGCGTTCGAGGCCAAGGTGAAGGACTGGCTGGAGACTTTCCGCAAGAAATTGACGGCGGTCTGGATGACCACGCAATCGCCGGAGTCGGTGCTGACCTCGCGCATCTGGCCGGCCATGCGCGACAACGTGCCCACCCGCGTCCTGCTGCCCAACCCGGAAGCCCGCTCGGTGACCCTGCGCGAGGTCTATACCCGCCACCTGTCGCTGAATGAGGTGCAGATCGAGGCCATCGCCACCGCAACGGGCAAGGGCCAGTTCATGGTGGTTCAGCCCGGCCTGTCGCGCATGGTGAACCTGCGCCTGGACGCCGACACCCTGGCCTGCCTGCGCTCCGACAAGGCGGCGCTGGGGGTTTTTGACCGAATTTACCGCGAAGGCGGCGAAGGCTGGCAAGCGCGTTATATCGAGGAGTTGAAACAGTATGCGTAGTTTCCTGCTTGGCGCCTTCCTGGCCGTCGTATTCCAGGCGCCTGCCTGGGCTGGCTCCGTCGCGGGAACCGGTGGCTCCACGGAAATCACTCAGCTCATGAACAACGGCCAACTGGCCGCGTCCGTGGGCAAGCAAGCGCAACAAGTCGCCAATCAGATCCGTCAGATCACGCTGCAAATCGAACAGCAGAAGCTCCTGATCCAGGATCTCAAATCGCTCCCCGTCGCCGCCGCCGCCATCGCATTGAAGCCGCTGGAGAAGGACTTGCGCGTCTACAAGGATCTGTACAAAGCCGTGAAAGACGTCCAGGACGCGTCCAAGGAAGCCTCGGACATGCTGAAGCAGCGCGACGCCGAAAGAACCAATATGAAGCTGACGCCGAGGCAATACCTGGAACAGGAAATCGCCCTGGCCAAGCGGCGCGAGGGCCTCTACGGGCGTGAGTTCGACCGCGATCTGTCGCGGCTCACCACCTTCAACGAGAAGAGCAAGGCCCTGGCCGACGCCACCCAGAACGCCACCAAGGCTAAAGGGACTGTCGAGGGGCTGGCGGCGCTGGCCACCCAGAACGCGATTGCAGGCTCCGCCATGCTGGACCTCGCCCAGGTCGTGACCGAGCAGAAGGCCGCCCTGGCATTGAAATCCGGTAAGTAACTACTCAGGTAGGCAGAAAAAACCTGTTTATTCCGAGTGTTAGAAATGGTTGTTGAAGTGGATAATGCGGTTCATGGAAGCCCTGCCCGACCTTGACCGACTCAGTGTTGGCGAAAAAGACGACCTGATCCGGGCGCTGTATGCGCAAGTGGCGTTCTTGACTGCGAAGGTTGCGGAACTTGAAGGGCGGTTGTCCCTGAACAGCCAGAATTCCAGCAAGCCGCCCTCTTCGGACGGCTTGGGCCGACCGAAGCCGAAGTCGCAACGCCAGAAGGGGTTGAAGTCGTCGGGCGGCCAAACAGGGCACCGGGGCCATACGCTGAAGAAGGTTGCGCACCCGGATCACATCGAGACGCACCTTCCGCCCGGCCATTGCGATGCCTGCCACCGTCCGCTGACTGATGTGGTGGTGGTCGAGAGCCGTCAGGTGTTCGATATTCCGCCCCTGCATCACGAGGTGACCGAGCACCAAGTGCTTGAAGCGCGCTGCATGTGCGGCAAGGTGCATCGGGGCGAGTTTCCCCCGGAGGTTGCGGCGCCGGTGCAGTACGGGCCGCGTATCAAGGCGGCCGTGGTTCATCTGACGCACCACCCCATGCTGCCGCTGGCGCGTACCGGTACTCTGATAGGCGATCTGTTCGGCTTGCCGCTGTCGGATGCCACGGTGCTGGCCATCAACGAGGAGGCACGGGCGCTGCTTGCGCCGACCGTGGCCGTCATGGGCGAAGCCCTGAAAACCGCACCCGTTATCCACGCGGATGAAACTGGGATGCGGGTGGCGGGCAAGCTCTTCTGGCTGCATGTCCTGGCCACCAGCACGCTGACCTGGATCGGCAGCCACATGAACCGGGGCCGCTTTCGACGCCTTCGGGATTCTGGCCGTGTTTGCCGGTACGCTGGTGCACGATGGCTGGAAACCTTATCGCGATCTGGCTTGCACCCATGCCCTGTGCAACGCCCATCATCTGCGCGAACTGACCTACGTCTTCGAGGAGATGAAGCAGGCCTGGGCCAAGCGTCTGATTGATCTGCTGGTCGCTGCTTGCCATGAAGTCGCGGCCGCCGGCGGATCGCCGGCAGGTGAGCGCATCGCGTACTACCGGGCCAGCTATGCCGAGATTCTGGCCGAGGGAGAAGCCGCCAATCCGCGCGCGCCCCCTTCGGGCAGGCGAGGCCGAACCAAGCAGAGCAAGGCACTCAACCTCGTCGACCGCTTGCGCACTCATGCCGATGATGTCTGGCGCTTCATGACCAATCACAACGTCCCCTTCTCCAACAACCTCGCCGAACAGGCCGTGCGCATGCCCAAGGTCAAACAAAAAATCTCCGGTGGCTTCCGCACTCAGGCCGGCCTCGAAACCTTCTGCACCCTTCGCTCCTACCTCGCCACCCTCCACAAGCAGGGCGCCAATCCATTTCTCGCTTTGACCCTGGCTTTCCAGGGCCACACGCCACAGCCCCGCTTCGCCTGACCAACAGATCAACTACGGCTACCTGAGTAGTTACGTGGGTTTTTGTCTTGACGCAGGGGTCCACTTCAGTTTTCTTGTTAGGAGCCCAGTTCAAATGATCGGCGTGATCATCGGCGACATCGTAGGTTCCCGCTGGGAGTTCCGTCGCATCAAAACCAAGGAATTTCCGTTGTTCTCAGATCGCAACGGCATCACTGACGACAGCATCCTCACAATGGCTGTGGCCGATGCGCTGATGAATGGCCGCGACCCGGCCGAGTCCCTGCGTGACTGGGCACGACGCGTCAAGACAGGCAAGCATGTGGCCGGCTACGGCAAGAAGTTCATCAATTGGGTGGCCGCCCCTACCGTACAGCCGCCCTACGGCAGCTTTGGCAACGGCGGGGCCATGCGGGTGAGACCAGCCGCCTTCCTGGCCAACACTCTGGATGAATGTCTCGACATGGCGCTGCGGGTTACTGAGATCACCCACAACCACCCGGAAGGCATCAAAGGGGCGCTGGCCACCGCGCATGCCATCTTCCTGTCGCTTCATGGTGAGACAGTCCAGACCATTCGCACAGCCATAGCCCAGACCTATGGCTATGACCTCTCGCGCAGCGTCGATGAAATTCGTGTCACTCATGAATACAACGAGACCGCCCAGGGTTGCGTGCCGGAGGCTCTGACCTGCGCCCTGGAGGCGGTCGATTTTGAAGATGCCATCCGAAATGCCGTGTCATTGGGAGGCGATGCGGATACGTTGGCGGCGATCGCAGGCGGACTGGCGGAGGCCCGTTTCGAGATCCCCGCTGAGTACGCCGCCGAGGCGTGGCAGCGAATGCCTGATGAAATGCGCGATATTGCAGCGCTGCTGTATGAGCGCACCTGTCGAGCCCTGCCGTGTTGCTGAACTTGCACGTGCTTCTGGACGCCCAGCGTGATTCAACCCAAACAGAAAACTAGCCCTACTCGGATAGGGCCTTAATTGGGTTCGCCGCCATCGATCAGTTTGTTACATTAGTTCGTTACTTATTTTCTACAGACGAATATATGGAACATACTTCCCTAGCCATGCGCCACGACACTCATGCCCAACGCATCCTCGAACTGGTCAGCCAGAAGGGGATGCTACGCCCCAGTGATCTTGATGACATCGGGGTTCCCAGGATAATCCTGACGCGCATGACGGTCAGTGGTTTACTGGAAAGAGCCGGACGCGGCCTCTACCGGCTGCCTGACAGTCACCCCTCCGAACACGAGAGCCTGGCTGCCATAGCAACCAAAGTTCCACAGGCAGTCTTCTGCCTGCTTACGGCGCTGCAGTTCCATGAACTGACCACCCAACTGCCCCGACAGGTGTGGATTGCCATGCCACGTGGCAGCCATACGCCCAAGATCGAATACCCGCCGGTCAAGATGGTCCAGTTCGCCGGTGACGCCTATTCCGAGGGGATCGATGTCGTTGAGCGGGACCAGGTCAAACTACGGGTCTACTGCGTGGCCAAGACCGTCGCCGACTGCTTCAAGCACCGCAACAAGATCGGTCTCGACGTGGCGCTGGAGGCACTGAAAGACGCACGCGCAAAGAAAAAAGCCTCGCCCGACGACCTCTGGCACTTCGCCAAGATATGCCGGGTCGCCAACGTCATGCGTCCGTATCTCGAGGCAGTGGAATGAACAAGGATCTTGCCGCATCGGTACGGGCACGCCTGCTGAATGTCGCGAAGGCACAGGATGCCGATTTCAACCAGGTGCTGGTGCGCTTCGCCCTGGAACGAATCCTCTACCGCTTGAGCCAGTCGGCACACGCCGATCATTTTCTGCTCAAGGGGGCGTTGCTCTTTACGCTCTGGTACGACCTGCCGCACCGGACCACGCGGGATGCTGATCTACTCGGATTCGGTCCAAGCGACCTGGAATCCATTGCCCAGACATTCCGTGACATCGCCGGCGTCGAGGTTGAGGACGGCATTGCCTTTGATCCGGCGTCAGTGAGCGTGGAGGAAATCCGCAAGGATGCAGGCTACGCTGGGGCTCGGGTGCTGATCACGGGCGAACTCGCCAAGGCACGCTGCAAGACGCAGATCGACATCGGGTTCGGTGATGCGGTCACGCCTGGGCCGGTTCACGCTGTTTACCCGGTGCTGATCGAAGACTTGCCGGCGCCTCGGCTGCGGACATACCCCGTCTATACGGTCATCTCGGGAAAACTTCATGCCATTGCCTTGCTTGGCATGACCAACAGCCGGTTGAAGGATTACCTGGACTTGTGGGTGTTGCTGGACCGTGAAGCGCTCAATGCCCACACGCTCGCGAGAGCCATCGCCGCAACCTTTCTCCGGCGAGGCATGCCCGTTCCTGCCGCATTGCCCGTTGGACTGACGGATGAGTTTGCGACCGACTCATCGCGTCAGGCCATGTGGCATGCTTTCCTGAAGAAGAATGAACTCGCCATCACGCCGCTGCCCGAGGTGGTGTCGAAACTCCGCGCGATTCTGGAGCCCGCGCTGGCTCAAGCGGCGACATTCGCGGCCACGGCAGATCTGGTGGAGGTCGATAAGCAGGCTTCCTCATAGGCCTCAATGTCGACCAGCCGATAAAGCACACGCCCTGTTAGCTTGAGAAACTTGGGACCGATGCCGTCGCTGCGCCAGCGTTCAAGAGTCGCCTCACTGACATGCCAGCGCTGGGCGAGGTTTCTTTGGTTGAGGTGAATGACTTCCATGGCAGGGCTCCGAACGGGTTGGTGGGAGTCCATGAAGGCGCTGTTCGGTCCGCAAGCCAAGCGATAGCGCTGCGCCGATCTATCCGCCGCAGTTCTTGCGGACATTGAGACCAACATTCTCCGCATGCTTCCGAAATTTCCCTATCGGGATAGGCTGCGTAACAACGGCACGCAAAACCGCATAAAGTTCCCGATCGGGAAATATGGCTTGCACAGGTAGCGGTTCTGGCCAATAATTTCCCGAACGGGAAACTGAAAAGACCATGACATCCATTCGCTCACCTCAACAACTCGGCGACGCACTTCGTGCCGCCCGTAAGCAGCTCGGGCTGACGCAGCCGCAGTTGGCCCTGGCGGCAGGGGTGGGCGTGCGCTTCATCGTTGATCTTGAGGCAGGCAAGCCCACCTTGCGACTGGAAAACGTGCTGCGGGTCATCGATGCCCTGGGTGGAGAGATCCAACTGAGCGGGTTGCCATCCGCGACTGCCGAAGACCAACACCAGGGCAGCGACCATGGCGCATGAGCTGGAAGTCTGGCTATTCGCCGACCGTGTCGGCACCTTGGCGCTGGTGGATGGCCGACTGAGTTTTTGTTACGTGCCTGCCTGGCTATCGCTGCCGAACGCCGTTGCCCTGTCAGCCTCACTGCCCCTGCAAGGGGAGCCGTTCGACGATCACAAGACTCGCCCCTTCTTTGCCGGCCTGCTGCCAGAGGGGCAGATGCGCCGCCTGATCGCACAGCGATTTCAGGTCTCGGGTCAGAACGACTTTGCGCTGCTGGACCACATTGGTGGCGAATGCGCCGGGGCGGTGACCTTTCTGGAGCAGGGGCAGGCTTTGCCTATGCCTACCCGCAACGATGACGTTCAATGGCTGAACGACGAGGAAGTCGTTGCCCTCCTGGATGAATTGCCGCGTCGCCCGATGCTGGCTGGCAAAGACGGCTTGCGGCTTTCATTGGCGGGCGCTCAGGACAAGTTGCCGGTGGTTTTTGATGGCGTCCGCATTGGCCTGCCGCACAATGGCACGCCTAGCTCCCACATCTTGAAGCCCGCCATCCATGCGGTTGAGGACAGCGTGCTCAACGAAGGCTTCTGCATGGCGCTGGCCGAGGCCATGCAGCTCAAGCCGGCGCGGTCACACGTTCACGCCGTCTTGAATCGCCCATTCTTGTTGGTTGAGCGCTACGACCGGGTTGTGGATGCTCAGGGGTGCCGGCAACGCCTGCATCAAGAGGATTTCTGCCAGGCACTGGGTGTGGTGCCCGAAATGAAATACCAGAACGAAGGTGGCCCGGATCTGGCGCTATGCTTCGATCTGGTACGCCGCACCACGCGACCCAGCGCGCCCCAGGTGCTGCGGCTGTTCGACTACGTGATCTTCAATGCGTTGATCGGCAATCATGATGCGCACGCGAAGAATTTCTCACTACTGTATGCAGGCAAGACACTCATCCTGGCCCCGCTCTATGACACGCTTTCGACAGCGGTGTATCCGACACTGACGCCGAAGATGGCGATGAAGATCGGCAGCAAGTACAAGTTCAGCGAAGTTGAGAAGCGGCACTGGGATCAATTTGCAGAAGGCGTAGGTCTTGCCAAGGCGCAGGCAAAAAGGCGAATTCTGGAGTTGGCGAAGTCGCTGCCACCCACCGCGCGCAAGCTCCAATCCGACCCAGGACACCGCTTTGCCGGTCATGCAGTGATCGAGCGAATCATTGCCCTGATTGAACAACGCTGCACCCTGACGATTCGACGGCTCGCCGAGCCTACTGCCGATGCTGCCGAGCCATCCACCTGACCTACAGGATGGACGCGGGTTCGATTCCTGTTTCTGAATCGAATTGCAATCTGAAGTGACAGTGTTGCCACTCACCAACCGCCGATAGGATCAGGCCTGATTCCGCAGCTTTCCGCGTGTGTTGTTTGCAGCTTTTGCAACCCAGAAAACGCTGAGTTAGCCAGGTTTGGCGCGGGTAGCGGCCAAACCACCATGTAACACCAACGGAAACAACGGCTTACGTTGTTTCCGTTTTTATTTGTTGGCCTTATTTTGGGGTGTATTTGGGTTGTTTGGTCAGCTTCGTGGTCAGCATTTCCGGGCCGAACATGGCCACCGCACGGCTGCCGGCCTGGGTGTCTGCATCGGGGATCCACTTTCCATAGATGCGACGGATCATGCCCCAGTCGGCGTGCCCCATCTGCTGCGCTACCCACATCGGGTGCTCGCCTGCGCTGAGTATCATCGAGGCGTAGGTATGGCGCGTCTGGTAGGGGTTGCGGTAGCGGACTTCCGCCCGCTTCAGGGCGTGGGTCCATAGCGTTTTGCGGATGGGTTGGTCACCGGTCCAGCGCTCCAGGGTGCGTGGGTTCTGGAATACCTCCTCGCCCTTCAGCCAGGTCCAGTCCTTTTGCCGCGTCAGCGCATCGAGTGCCGGCGGCAACAACTTCACTTCGTGCAGGCCGGCCCTTGTCTTGGTGGTCTCCGGCCCGGTCTTTCTGGCGGCCTGGGTCTGGGCGCGGCGGATCTGCACCACTCCCCGGCGCCAGTCCACATCTGTCCAGGTCAGGGCGACCAGCTCGCTGGTGCGAAGCCCGATCCAGAAGGCGAACTGGATCAGGTTCCGCCCCTGGCCGTCCAGCCTGGCCAGGATGGCGGCCTGCTCATTGGCCGTGAATGGATCAACGTCATCGGCTTCCTTGGGCGGTTCGGCCTTGCGGTAGACCCAGCCGGCCAGCGGATTGCTCTCGATCAGTTCATCTGTTATCTCGCGCCCCTATGGAGCCATTTGAATCGCGGCTTAATGGAGCCACTGAAATCGCGGGCTAATGGAGCCACCCGAATCGCGGCTTAATGGAGCCAGGTAGAAGGCAGGTTTAGCAGGTTTCGGACTTCTGATTGC
>JAUYET010000103.1 GCA_030691265.1 Pseudomonadota bacterium | reverse complement strand
GGCGGTGGAGGGAAGGGGGGTAGCCGAGGGGAATGCTGGAGAGTCACCCGCGGGCCGGACACAGAGTCGGGGAGCTGCGTCGATGGGACTTGAAGGCATACGCAAAGCCGCCAAGCGGGATCGGCGGATGAAGTTCACGGCACTTCTTCACCACATCACGCCATCGCTACTGGTCGAAAGTTTCTACGATCTGAAGCGGAACGCGGCGGCGGGGGTGGATGGAGTGACGTGGCGGGATTACGAGGAGGTTCTCTACACGCGAGTGCATGAACTGCATCGGGAGATACATACCGGCGCCTATCGTGCGCAAGCCTCGCGGCGAGTTTATATACCCAAAGCGGACGGCAAGCTGCGCCCGCTGGGAATCGCTGCGGTGGAGGACAAGATCGTGCAACAGGCTGTTGTTAAAGTGCTGAACATGATCTACGAGGAAGACTTCCTCGGCTTCTCGTATGGATTCCGACCGGGGCGCGGTCAACATGATGCACTGGACGCGCTCAGTGTCGGAATCAAGAGCCGGAAGGTGAACTGGATTGTGGATGCCGACATACAGGCGTTCTTTGACAGCATCGACCATTCGTTCCTGCTGCGATTTCTGGAACACCGGATTGCGGATAGGCGGCTACTGCGTCTGATTCGCAACTGGCTCAAGGCGGGCGTGATCGAAGAGGGTCGTCGGATCGCGGCTGAGAAAGGCACCCCGCAAGGGGCGGTCATCTCGCCGTTGCTGGCGAACATTTACCTCCACTACGTGCTGGATCTCTGGGCGCACCCGTGGCGGCAACGACACGCGGCAGGGCAGATGATCGTTGTTCGCTATGCGGACGACAGCGTATTCGGATTCGAGCGACAGGAAGACGCGCAAGCGTTCCTGGCAGCCATGCGGGAACGGCTGGCGCAGTTTGGCCTGGCGCTGCATCCGGATAAAACGCGACTGATCGAATTCGGACGCTTTGCGACGGAGAACCGGGCGCGACGTGGCGAGAAGAAGCCAGAGACATTTGACTTTCTGGGATTCACGCACTGTTGCGGCAAGACCCGCAAGGGCGGGTTCAAAATCCTGCGTCTGACGGTGAAGAAACGGATGCGCGCAACGCTGAAGGCGATCCGGGCGAAGTTGAGAGGCATGATGCACCATCCTGTTCCCCAAGTCGGAAAATGGCTGGGGAGCGTGGTGCGGGGATACTTCAACTACTTCGGAGTGCCCGGAAACGCGTATCGGCTGTGCAGTTTCCGCAGCGAAATCTGCCGGGCTTGGCGGCGCATGTTGCAACGGCGCAGCCAACGCCACAATCTGTCATGGGAGCGGTTCCGTAGGCTGGTGAACCGCTACATCCCGTCATACCGCAATACTCATCCCTATCCTGAACAGCGATTTGGCGTCACTCACCCGAGGCAGGAGCCTTGTGCGGTAATTCCGCTCGCAGGGATCTGTGCGGGGGGTAGGGGGTGACCCCTGTCCCTACCGCGACCGGGTTAAACCTTCAATACGCCCAGCAAGTCCTGTTCCAGTGCCAGTCTGACCGAGGCGCGTTCGAGGGCTTCGCCTTCGATCACGAAAACGTCTTCGGCGCGATTGCCCAGGGTGTTGATGCGCGCGGTGATGACGCTGGCGCCATGTCGATGCAGCACTTGCGCGACATGCGCGAGCAGGCCGGGGCGGTCGCCGGCGGTGAAGGTGAGCACGTAGTCGGGCAGGCCAAGCTCGCGACGGTTATCGCTGGGTGCGAGGCTGACTTCCGGTTCCAGCGGGAAGGCTTTCAGGCGGCGCGGTAAACGGCCGCCAGGCAGCGCAGCCAGAGGTTCATGCCGCACCAGTTCGGCCGCCAGTTCGTGTTCGATGTAATTCAGGAAGTCGCGGTAGGGGACTTGCGGATGTTCCGGGTCGAGGGCGTAGAAGGTGTCGAGGGCGCGGTCGTCATGCGTGGTGTGGATGCGCGCGGCCAGGATGCTGTAGCCGAGGCGGGCGAAAAAGGCGCAGATGCGGGCGAACAGCGCTTCTTCGTCGGGCGTGAACACCAGCACTTCGACGCCTTCGCCCACCGGCGCCAGACGCGCCTGCACGATGGTGTCGTGTTGGCCAAGAAGCGGCAGCAGGCGACGCGTTTGCCAGGCGATGTCACGTGCGTCCTGGCGCAGGAAGTAAATGTCGTCGAGTTGTTTCCAGAGCGCGCTTTCGCTGTCGGGGGCGAAACCGTAGAGGCGTAGTTGCGTGCGCGCCTGTTCCTTTTTCTCCTCGATGCCATCGCTGCGGGGTGCGTTGCCTTCCAGCACTTGCCGGGCGGCCAGATAGAGCTCGCGGGTGAGTTTGTCTTTCCAGGCATTCCAGACTTTCGGGCTGGTGCCGCGAATATCGGCCATGGTGAGCAGATACAGCGCCGTCAGGTGGCGCACATCGCCGCAACGCGCGGCGAAGGCGGCGATCACGTCGGGGTCGGAGATGTCCTGTTTCTGCGCGGTTTGCGACAGGTTGAGGTGTTGCGCCACCAGCCAGGCCACCAGCTCGGTAGATTCCTTGTCCAAGCCGTGCGAACGGCAGAAGCGGCGCGCGTCGACGGCGCCGAGGCTGGAATGATCGCCGCCGCGGCCCTTGGCGATGTCGTGGAACAGGGCGGCCAGCAGCAGGAGTTCCTGCTGTTCGAATTCGTCGATCAAACGGTGCGCGAGCGGGAATTCGTGCGCGTATTCGGGCACCGCCAGGCGGCGCAGATTGCGCAGCACCATCAGCACATGCTCATCCACCGGGTAGATGTGGAACTGGTCGTGCTGCATCTGGCCGGTGATGCGGCCGAACAGCGGGATATAGCGGCCGAGGATGCCGAGCCGGTGCATCAATCGCATGGTCAGCGTGACGCCCTTGGGTTGCGCCAGCAGCGCGATGAAACGGCGATGGTTTTCCGGGTCGCGCCGGAAGGCGGAATCGATGCCGCGGCCGGCGCGGGCGAGTGCGCGCAGCAGGCGTGGCGTGCAACCGCTCGGGGTCGGTCCTTTGAGGCCGGGCTCGCGCGCCAGGATCAGAAAGGTTTCCAGCAGGTAGTCGGGATGGCGCTCGAACAGGGTTTCGTCGGCATCGAGCAGATTGCCGGCAATGCTGAACTGGGCCAAGACCGTCGAGTCGCCTGTTTGCGTCAATGCACGCGTGGCGACCGGCGGCAGCAAGCGCGAACGCAATTCGCCCATGACCAGTTCGTTGACTAGGCGAATATGCCGCGCCGCCCGGTAATAACGCTGCATCAGGCGTTCCGAGGCGCGGCGCGATTCAAGCCCGGTGATGCCCATGTCCTGCGCGATGCGTTCCTGGAATTCGAACAGCAGGCGGTCTTCGCGCCGGTTGGCGCATAAGTGCAGACGGATGCGCAAATGCGCCAGCAGATCGAGTTCGGCGCTCGCGGTGCGCGCTTCCGCCTTGCCGAGCAGGCCGGCGCGCGCGAGCCCGGGCAGGCTGTCGGCAAGATGTGCGGCGCGTGCGACCCAGATCGGGGTGTGCACATCGCGCAGGCCGCCGGGGCTTTCTTTCAGGTTCGGTTCCAGCAGCAGGGCGACATCGGCGTGGCGGCCGTGACGCACTTTCTGTTCGAGGAATTTGGCCTGGAAGAAAGCGGCCGGGTCGATCTGCGCATCCAGTGCGCGTTGCATCCGCCGCAACAGGGCGCGATCTCCCGCCAGCCAGCGCGATTCCAGCATGTTGGTCTGGATTGTGATGTCCTGCGCGGATTCGGCCAGGCATTCCGACAGGCTGCGCACGCTATGGCCGATCGGCAGGCCGACATCCCAAAGCAGGGCGATCAGCGGTTCGAAGCGGGCGCGTTCGGTTTCCGTCAGCGCGTCGTCGAACAGGATCAGCACATCGACATCGGACTGCGGATAAAGCTCGCCGCGGCCATAACCGCCTACCGCAACCAATGCCGCGTTGGCCGGCAGGGCGTGGGCCGTCCAGATTTCTTTCAGGGTTTGGTCGGTCAGCCGGGAGAGTCCGGACAGCAGCGTACTGGCGGCGGGGCGGGCCAGATAGGCCTGGAATAGTTGCTTGCGCGCTTCGACCAGGCCATCGCGCCAGGCCGCAACGCGGGCAAGGTCGGGATTCATGCGGTAGCGGCGGCCGTGGCGGAAACGAAGGCGGGGATAAACGCCGGAATAAACGCCGGGATAAACGCCGGAATAAACGCGGGAATTGCGGGCGATCCGGCGGACAGGGTCAGCACTTCGAAACCGGTTTCGGTCACCAGGACGGTGTGCTCCCACTGGGCGGAGAGGGCGTGATCTTTGGTCACCACGGTCCAGCCGTCGCCAAGCATGCGAATGTCGCGCCGGCCGGCGTTGATCATGGGTTCGACGGTGAAAATCATGCCGGCTTGCAGGATCGGTCCGGTTGCGGCTTTGCCGTAATGCAGGACTTGCGGTTCTTCATGGAATTTTCGGCCGATGCCGTGGCCGCAAAATTCGCGCACCACCGTGTAGCCGTTCATTTCTGCATATTTCTGGATGGCCGCGCCAACATCGCCCAGGCGCGCGCCGGCGCGTACCGTGGCGATGCCTTTCCACATGCATTCGTAGGTGATTTCAGTCAGCCGGCGCGCCTGGATGTTGGGCTCACCGACGAAAAACATGCGCGAGGTGTCGCCGTGCCAGCCATCCTTGATGACGGTGATGTCGAGGTTGACGACATCGCCGGACTTGAGCTTTTTCTCGCCGGGGACGCCGTGGCAGACCTGATGATTGACCGAGGTGCAGATCGACTTGGGGTAGGGCGCATGGCCGGGCGGCGCGTAGTGCAGCGGGGCGGGGATGCAGCCTTGCACATCGACCATGTAGTCGTGGCAGAGCTTGTCCAGTTCACCGGTGGTGATGCCGGGTTTCACGAAGGGGGTGATGTAGTCCAGAACTTCCGACCCGAGACGGCCGGCGATACGCATTTTTTCGATTTCATGGGCGTTCTTGATGGTAATGGACATGGTGCAGTACAGCCAAAAAGGCCGCTCAGGATAGGGGGGCAACCCGTGAAAGTAAAGACTGAGCAGTTTTGTCGGGATTGATTTCTGTGAATGATTTCAATTGGATAGCCAAAAATTTCTTGCGGCGTCCGTGATTATCCTAGAAACCTCAGTTGACCGCTCCTTAGCCCCTGTGACGCCGCTACGCACCCGATTGCACGGTTTTCGGGCCGTCTGGCTGCGTTTCTAGGATTATCTTTTATTCGCTTTCAGATGCGGCCGTACGTTTCGTACCCACAAAAAAAGAGCGGCATCGGAGACCGATGCCGCTTGAAAAACGGCCATTGCGGCCGTCAGGGAGATTAACTGGGAGGCCCTGCCCCTGTTTAGTCAGAAGCAAATTTCATGCCTGACCTGAGGCTCCCTGCCGAGTCAACAACAACGCGGCACTGACCAAAAGCTCTAATACGAAAGATATACTAAGTACGCCAAAAGTTCATCATCTTTGTTGAGTTTTTAATGGATAGAAACGTAAGGGATCAAACGAACGAACTCGGCGGGATCGCGCTGACTTGATTGAGGTCAGGTCGCGTCCTTGCTGCGATTTTCCCGGCCCGCCTACAATCGGGCAAACCCCATCTGAGCAATCTTTCCGAGTGACCCCATGTCCCAATTCACCGCCCTGTTAGAGAAGTACAGCAAGCCGGGGCCGCGCTACACCTCGTATCCCACAGCGCCTTACTTTCATACCGGCTTCAGCGAGGCCGATTGGGTGCAAGAGTTGAAAACTTCCCAGGACGTGGCGCGCGGGCTGTCGCTTTATGCCCACATCCCGTTCTGCGACACGCTTTGCTATTACTGCGGTTGCAACATGGTGGCGACTAACGAATACAGCAAAGCCGAGATTTATCTGCAGCATCTGGAACAGGAAATGACCCGGGTGGCGCAATTGACCGATCCGCGTCGCTTGGTGAAACAGTTGCACCTGGGCGGCGGCACGCCGACTTACCTCAAGCCGGACGATATCCGTCGCTTGATGGCGATGATTCGCGCCCGCTTCACCATCGCCCCGGATGTCGAAATGGGCTGCGAAGCCGATCCGCGTGAACTCACGCGTGAACATCTGGTTGCGCTGCGTGAGTCGGGCTTCAATCGTTTGTCTCTCGGCGTGCAGGATCTGGACGAGCGGGTGCAGAAAGCGGTCAACCGGGTGCAGCCCGAGGCGATGATCGAGCAGGTTTACCACTGGGCGCGTGAACTTGGCTTCCAGAGCATCAACATGGATCTGATCGTCGGCCTGCCGCATCAGAACTTGGCAAGCTTCGCGCATACGCTGGACAAGACGCTGGCCTGGGCGCCGGACCGCTTCGCCATCTTCGCTTACGCGCATGTGCCCTGGATGAAGAAACACCAGAAGCTGATCAACGAGCCCGATCTGCCCAGCTTCGCCACCCGGCTCGACCTGCAGCAGTTGATCCATGACCGTCTTGGCGCCGCCGGTTACCAGAACGTCGGCATGGACCACTACGCCAAGCCTGACGACGAGATGGTCAAGGCGCAGAAAAACAAGACCTTGTGGCGTAATTTCCAGGGCTACACCACGCACAAGAACAGCGACATCTACGCTTTCGGCGCTTCCAGCATCAGCCAGACGCGCGATGTCTACATGCAGAACGAGAAGAACCTGAAGCAGTACCAGGAACGCGTCGCCGCCGGCCATCTGCCGGTGGAACGCGGCCTGCGGTTGACCCCGGAAGACCACATCCGGCGCGATTTGATTACCCGCATCATGTGCGACATGGAGTTGGACACCGAGGCATTCGGCGCGGAATGGGGCGTCAATTTTTCCGAGAAATTCGCCGATGGCCTGGCCGAGTTGCCGGCCCTGGAGGCCGACGGTTTGGTGCGGTTGGAACCGGGCCGCATCGTGGTGACGCAGTTGGGCAGCTTGTTCCTGCGCAATATCGCGATGGGCTTCGATGCCTATCTGAAGGAGGCGGTGCAGGGGCAGTCACCGCGTTACTCGCGCACGGCTTGAACAGGAATAAAAAACCCCGGCTGGGTTTGCCCCAGCCGGCGTTGTGCTCGGCGTTGCCGCTTATTCCAGGATGTTCTTGTACAGCGCTTCTTCTTCCGCGCCGACTTCGGCCATCGCCTTGGCCAGATCGCCTGGCAGCGTCTTGGCCAGGTTGCCGAGATTCATGCGCGTCACGTAAAGCTGGCCGTCTTTGCCATCGAACACGGTTGCGCGGCAGGGCAGGGGTGGCGTCTTGCCGCCACCGGCTTTCGCGATTTTCTCGTTGGCGCCGGCGGGGCAAAGATGGACCACCTTCATGCGTTTTGCATCCTTGACGCCGGCTTCGCGCATCTGGACTTGCATGTCTTGCACCGGGCCGACTTTCCAGCCGCGTTTTTCAGCGCCGGCCTTGATCGCGCTGATGGTTTCCTCGAAGCCCAGCCTGGACTTGCGCAGGTCGAACATTGCCGACATGAACTGCGCCTGCTGCTGCATGGCTTTTTGAATCTGTTCGGGACTGGCCTGGCTTGGCGTTTGCGCCAAGGCGGGCAGGCTGAATGCGATCAGCGCGCAGAGAGATAACGTTTTCATGCCGTGGCTCCAGGTTCAGTGCGCATGGCGGGCTTGGCCATTCCAGTCCTGCAGCTTGTACAGCGTGCCGCAGTAAGGGCAGCACGCCTCGCCTTTTTCCCGCACCGGTATGAATACGCGCGGATGTCCGCTCCACAAGCTGTCCGCCGGCAGCGGGCAATGCAGCGGCAGGTCGGCTTCGGTGACTTCGATCACGTGTTGGCTATGAATTGCGGCAGTGCTCATGCTGTGCCCCTCAGATGTGTGCCAGCCAACTGGCGTGCGGTGCGGATTTGCCCTGTACGCAGTCGAAATACAGCGCCTGCAATTGCGTCGTGATGGGACCGCGCGTACCGGCGCCGATCATCCGATTATCGAGTTCGCGTATCGGCGTCACTTCGGCGGCGGTGCCGGTGAAGAAGGCCTCGTCGGCGCAGTAGACCTCGTCGCGCGTGATGCGTTTTTCGATCACCGGTATGCCCAGTTCGCCGGCCAGTCGCACGATGGTGTCGCGCGTGATGCCTTCCAGCGCGGAGGTCAGATCCGGCGTGTACAGCTTGCCGTTGCGCACGATGAACACGTTTTCGCCGGAGCCTTCCGCGACGAAGCCTTCCACGTCCAGCAACAGCGCTTCCTGGTAGCCGTCCATCTCGGCTTCGCGGTGCGCCAGGATGGAATTCATGTAATTGCCGTTGGCCTTGGCCTTGCACATGGTGATGTTGACGTGATGGCGGGTGAATGACGAAGTCTTCACGCGGATGCCGTGTTCCAGCGCCTCCTGGCCCAGATACGCCCCCCACGGCCAGGCCGCGACGATGACATGCACCGACAGGGTCTTGGCGGAAATCCCCATCGCTTCCGCACCGTAGAACGCCATCGGACGCAGATAGCCGGATTTGAGGTTGTTCTCGCGCACCACGGCTTTTTGCGCTTCGTTCAGCGTCTCTTTGTCGTAAGGCATCTTCATGCCCAGGATGTGGGCCGAGCGGAACAGGCGATCGGTGTGGTCTTGCAGGCGGAAGATCGACGGGCCGGCTGGCGTTTCGTATGCGCGGACGCCTTCGAACACGCCCATGCCGTAATGCAGGGTATGGGTGAGGACGTGGGTCGTGGCTTCGCGCCAGGGGACCATTTTGCCGTCGTACCAGATGACACCGTCGCGGTCGGCCATGGACATATTGAAAACTCCGGGAAGCGCTGAAAAAGGCCGCCATTTTAGCCCAGCGCCCCTGTTCCCGGTTAGTCGTGGGCGGCTGCGTGGAGCGTCGATGTCTGGCCGCGCGCATCTTCGATAGTCCAGCCTGTGTCGGATAAGCGACACAGATGCTTGGGCGTGCCGCCTATCCGTGGTGTGCAACGGACCTATGTATTAGCGGCTGCTTATAATGTGTCGGCTATATTTTTCGACTGTTCGCCATGATGCCTTTCTCCGCTTCTTCCGCCGTCAATCTGGCGATCGCCGTGCTGCTTCTGTTTTCCCTGGTCACCTGGGCGTTGATCTTCGCCAAGGGCTGGCTGCAATGGAAAATGCGCCAGGACAACGCAGTTTTTGCGAAAGTTTTCTGGCAAGCCGCCGATCTGGCCGCTGCCGAACAAGCTGCCAAAAACGCGACCGGTACGCTGGCCGAGTTGGCGCGTCAGGGTTTCGAAACGTTGCGCCAGATCGGGCAGCAAAAAACCCTGGCCAGCACGGGTGATCGTCAGGCGGTGCTGGAACGCAGCCTCTCGCAGCAAGTTCGCAAGGCGCAGCACACGCTGGAATCCGGCCTCATGCTGCTGGCCAGCATCGGCAGCACCGCGCCCTTCGTCGGTCTGTTCGGCACGGTCTGGGGCATCATGAATGCGATGGAAAACATCGCGCGATCCGGTTCGTCCGGATTGGAGGTTGTCGCCGGACCGGTCGGCGAAGCCTTGCTGGCCACCGCCATCGGCATCGCCGCCGCGATTCCTGCCGTGCTCGCCTACAACTACGGCGTCCGCGTCACCCGTTTGAGCGTGGCCGAAATGGAGCGTTTCGCCAGCGACTTCATGGCGCTGGCCTGCGCCAGGCAAGACGCCCCAATCGAAACACAGCAGGCCTGACATGGCGTTGCGTTCCAACTCCAGTCTCAATTCGGGCGAAACCGATTTCCAGGCCATGAGCGAAATCAACGTCACGCCGCTGGTCGATGTGATGCTGGTTCTGCTCACCATCTTCATGCTTACCGCGCCGTTCATCCTGCAATCGGTCAAGGTCAAGTTGCCGGAGACCGCGCCGGTCGCCGCGCTGAAGCCGATGCAGGCGATGGTGGTGAGCGTGCAGCCGGACGGCAAAGCCTTCCTGGGGCGCGACGGCATCGAACTGCCGGCTTTGGAATCGCGCCTCAAGGCGGAACTGGCCAAAACGCCTGAACTCAGCGTGCAACTGCGCGCCGATGCCGGCGTGCCATATGGCCGCATCACCGAAGTCATGGCCGCGGTCAGCCGCGCGGGTGTGGTCAAACTCAGCTTCGTCACCGCTAGCGTGCCGAAGGGGCAGGTCGGGAAGTGACTGGTCTGGTCCGCATCGTTGCCGCCCTCGGGGTGGCCCTGAAGGCTGTCGAGCCGCGCCACTGGGCCGGCCTGGGCGCCAGCGTGGCGCTGCATCTGGGCGTGCTGCTGGGTTGGAAGCCCGAGCCGCCGCCGGAGCCGCAAGCCATCAGCTTCGAGATCGCGCTGGAGTCGCCCGACGCCAAGGCGCAGCCGGTGGCCAGAACGAAGACCGTCGCGAAGAAATCGCCCGCCAAAAAACTGGCCAAACAGCGCAGACCCAAGTCGCAGAAAGTGCTGGCACAGGAAAACGCCCAACGCGAGCCGCATCTTCTCGATGCGGCATGGCGCGGCGAAAGCAAAGCCGGCAAGGATGTCCCGGCGCTGGCCTTGCCCGATGCGAACGTTCTGGGTTTGCCGGCCGCAATCCAGGCTGCGACGCTGGAAAATGCCAAGGCAAGCGGCAAGAGTCGGGCGGAGCGCGCGAATCGCGACGCTGAAGTTGCCGCCAACGAAGGCAGCGCCGGCTTGAGCGAGCCGGGCGTGGCGCGGGCCGGCAGCGATAGCGCAGCGCGCGGCGAAACCGGATTGGCGCTGGCGCCATCGACGTCGCTGGCGGCCAATCAGGCTATCAACCTGGGCACCGGCGGCGCCGGCGCCCAGGCCAGCACAGCCGCATCGTCGCTCGCCGGCGCGTCCGCTTTCGTCGACGAGAGCCAGGGCGGTTTGCATGCCAGCGCATCGCCGCAAGCCGCTCTCGATGCGATCCCGGGCGCCGGCACGCAGGCTGCGGACGCCACGGCAACGGCAGCCCCAAGCCGCTCCGAGTCTCAAGGCGTGCGGCTGGCTGCCAGCAGCGCCATGACCGGATTGGCCGCTTTGCCGGCCAGCGCCGGTTCGATTGCGGCCGCTCCACAAGCCGCCGTGTTGGCGCAGGGCGCACAACAGCAAACGACGCCGAACCTGCCGGCGGGCGGGGCAGGGCGGGGCGGCGTGTCGGCACATGGCCTGGCAGATAGCCAGACGCGCAGCCAGGCTGCCGCGCCGACCGCGCGGGTTGCCGGTACGCGTGTCGCAGCAGGGCCTGAGCGCGCCGGCCAGGGCGGCGCGACCATTGCCCTGGCGCCCGGCGAACCCGGCAGCAGCCCGCGTTTCGCGGTCGCGTTGCAAGCGGTTATTGCCAGTGCGCCCGGATCGAAACCGGGGCGTGCAAGCAGCCCTGGCCGATCCGGTGCCGCCGTCAGCGGTGAATTCCCCTCTGGTGTGAGTCGTGCCGTGCCACGCGCGGAGACTGCTGCCGGCGGAAGCGGCGGGGCGTCGGTGCAACTCGCAGGTTCAGCTTCGGGCGCAGGCCTCGCCGTCACCCCCGGTCGTGTACCCGGCCTGGCGCGCGCCGGCAGCGGCGAGATTGCCGCGCCGGGGCAGGTTGCCGCCGCCGCCATCCTCAACGCTGCTGGCGAGGCTGGGCGCGCGCCGGTCGTGTTGCAGGCAACGCAGGTGGCGCCGGTGCAGGTAGTGCGGCCGGATAGCGAGATTCAGCGTCTCGACGTTCTGGCGCCGTCCAACTACTGTCCGTTGCCATTACCTGGACACAGCCAGCCGGATAACCGGGCGCCGCAACCGGATCGACACCTTGCCCAGAAACCCGCCTATGCGCTCGATAATCCGCATATCGACTATCCCGTGCTGGCGAATATTCGCGGCGTCGAAGGTCGGGTCACCGTGCGGGTGGAGGTGCTGGCAAGCGGACGTCCGGGCAAAATGTGGTTGAAGCAGAGCAGCGGCTCCGGCCTCCTCGATCAGGATGCGCAAGCCCAGCTTGCGCGCTGGCGCTTCGAGCCGGCGCGCAAGAACGGCCAGCCGGTTTCGGCCTGGATCGATGTGCCGGTGCTGTATCGTTTGAGTGAAGCCAGACAGGCTGTCAGACCCAGAAATTGATTTCGTATTCTTGCAAAGGAACCGCCATGAAACTGCGTGCCCTCTCTCTCGCTTTTGCCTTGTATAGCGCGCCCCTGCTGGCCGTCGGCCCGATCATGCCCATCCCGCTTATACCGGACCCGATCCAGGCCATGCAGATGGCTTTGCGTTACTACCAGATGGCTGCCAATGCCGGCGATGCCGAAGCGCAGACCAAGATGGGCTGGCTGTTCGAGCAAGGTTTTGGCGTCGGCAAGGACGTCGCCGAGGCCGCCAGATGGTATGAGCGCGCCGCCTCGCAGAACGAACCGACCGGCCTCTACAACCTGGCTCTGCTGTTCCTCAAGGGCCAGGGCGTGGCGCCGGACGCCGAGCGCGCCGCCAAACTGATGACCGGCGCGGCTGAACTGAATATGGCCGCCGCGCAATCGCAACTGGCGTTGATGCATGAAAAAGGTCTCGGCGTACCGGTCAGTCTGGAGCTGGCGGCATTCTGGACGCACAAGGCGGCGGAACTGGGCGATGTGCCGGCGCAGAACAATATGGGCATCAAATATGCCTACGGCCAGGGCGTGAAGGCGGATTACCCCGAGGCGGTGAAGTGGTTCACCAAAGCGGCCGAAGCCGGCAACGCCGAGGCGCAGGGCAACCTGGGCCTGATCTACAAGGATGGTCTCGGCGGCGTGCAACAGGATTGGCTCACTGCCGCCAACTGGCTGGCGCTGGCCGGCAGCCAGGGCCATGTCGCCTCGCAAAGCCGGCTGGCCTGGATGTTCGAGAAGGGCCAGGGCATTCCGAAAAACATGAATGAAGCGGTGCGCTGGTTCCAGATGGCGTCCGAGTCGGGTGATGCACCTGCCGCCACCCATCTGGGCTGGCTGCATGAAACTGGAGCCCTAGGAAAACCCGATCTGGCTGCCGCACTGAGTTGGTATCAGCGCGCCGCAGCCGGCAACGACGCCACCGCACAGAACAACCTGGGCCGGCTCTATCGCGAAGGCCAGGGCGTCGCCGCCGATGCCGTGCAGGCGCGCGCCTGGTTTCTCAAGGCTGCCGCGCAGAACGAGCCGCTGGCCTGGTACAACCTGGGGCTGATGGCCGAACAAGGGCAAGGCGCCGAGAAGAACGAAGCCGAAGCGCTGGACTGGTATCGCAAGGCGGCCGACCAGAATCTGGCCGCTGCACAAAGCCGCCTGGGCTGGCTGCTGCACAAAACCGGCAAAGCGGAAGAAGCCGTGACCTGGCTGACCAAAGCGGCGGAAACCGGCGACATCGCCGCGCAAAACAACCTCGGCGTCATCTTCGAACAGGGCAAAGGCGTCGCCAAAGACCCGGCCGCCGCCGCCAAGTGGTATCGCAAGGCCGCCGAAGCGGGCGATAAAGTCGCGCAGCACAACCTGGGCGTGCTCTACCGCGATGGCATCGGCGTCGAAAAGAACGAAGCCGAAGCGCTGGCCTGGTTCCAGAAATCAGCCGATCAAGGCTATGCCAAGGCGCAACTCAACCTGGGCCAGTTGTTCGAGAAATTGGCCGGGCAGAAGAAATAAGCTATCCGGGGCGGGGTGACGGGAAGAGGAAGGCGTCAAATCCCGCAACAGATTTGTTGCTTTCCGCTTACTAAACACAACTGTTGTGTTTAGTATTCAGCCCATGAACTCGAAACAGATGAAGAAGTGGCTCGAACAGCAAGGCGCGACTTTCGCGGCGGGCAAGGGTTCGCATCTGAAAGTTTTCCTGAATGGCAGACAGTCCGCGCTGCCCATGCACGGCACCGCAGAACTCGGCAAGGGTCTTGAGGCCGCCATCAAACGCCAGCTTGGCTTGAAATAAGGAGGCATCATGTTCGACTACCCCGTAACCCTGGCCCCGGACGACGGAACCGTGCTGGTGACGTTTCCCGATGTGCCGGAAGCCATTACCTTCGGCGCGGACGAAGACGAGGCACTCTTGCAAGCCATCGATGCGCTGGAAACCGCGCTGTCGTTTTACATCGAGGCGCGTAAACCGTTGCCCGTGCCGTCCGCTGCCGATGGCCGCCCCACGGTGCGCCCGTCGGCGCTGGAGTGCGCCAAGCTGGGCGTCTACCAGGCGATGACCGAGCAGGGTATCCGCAAGTCGGAACTGGCCCGCCGCCTAGGCTGGCATCTGCCCCAGGTGGATCGGCTGTTCGATCTCAATCATGCATCGCGCTTCGATCAGATCGAGGCGGCGGCGCGGGCGTTGGGGCGTCATGTCGAGGTGCGGGTGGCGTAGCGTCATGCGAACAAATTTACCCTGGCCGGCGTAGCCGCAGGGGTTGATGGCCTGCGAATATCGTGTCTGACCCCATTGCCCTGTGATCGCGTCTGTTGCGACTTCCAACCCGGCAGTCAGGGAGGGGTGCCGCAAAAGCGCGGCGCCCCTTGCTTTTACGTTGGGGCTCTCAGTGGCCGACATTCGCACTCACTATCTCGACGCTTCTGCAATCCACAACGACACCTGATTACCCGTTATGAAAGACCTATTCCTCATCCTGTTTTTTGCTGGCATTGCATGGCTGGTGTGGCGAGCTTTTGTCAGTAAACCCACGCCTACCGCACAGCCCAGCGAACCGCTACCCAAAGAAGACCCGCAAATTCGCCACCTGCGCAACACGCTGGAATTTGCCAAAACTCAGCACAAGGTTCTGTCCAAAAAGCAACGCGAGCAAGACGCCTGGCAGCAGGCGTATGGTCATGCAAAAGCCAGCGAGCTTGATCTGCACAGCGGCACGGAATTCGAAGAGTTTCTCGCCGGGCTGTTTCGCGCCCAAGGCTACGCGGCTGAACTCACCCCGGTGACCGGCGATTACGGTGCCGACCTCATCCTGAGCAAGGACGGGCAACGCATCGCCGTACAAGCCAAACGCTATCTGGGCAGTGTAGGTGTCTCAGCCGTGCAAGAGGCATTATCGGGGCAAGCCTATTACCAATGCGATACCGCATGGGTCGTCACCACCGGCACATTCACCACCAATGCGCTGGAACTGGCGAAAAAATCCGGCGTAAAAATGATAGGCCGTAGCGACATCGGCAACCTCATGGCGCAGCACACCGAGAATACTGAAAATGGATGAACACGAAAATCTACCTGCCGTAATAGCCACACAAGCGGTGTCGGTGCTGACGGAAAAACGCGGAAGCCTTGTGAGGCGCGGGTTGGTGGCAATTCAAGAAAGTAAAAAGAGTGAGCTTATCCGTAACAGCCAAGGTGAGGGTGGCTAAAGGAGGGTGGCTAAAGGGTAGAGTAGAGAACAGGCTCTCGCCTGCCCTCCCTCATCAAACCGTGCATGCGGTTTTCCCGCACACGGCTTTCCGATGTTCTTCACGCCGAGGCATGCGCTGGGCGCCAGCCCGCCACCACAGGAACCTTGTAC
>JAUYET010000095.1 GCA_030691265.1 Pseudomonadota bacterium | reverse complement strand
CTGGACCTGTTCCAGCGCATCTTGCCGAGGCATCTGGAGATCATTTACGAAATCAATCAACGTTTTCTCGACGAAGTGCGCATGCGTTTTTTCGGCGACGAGCAACGTCTGATGCGCATGTCGCTGATCGCCGAGGGGCCGGAGCGGCGGGTGCGCATGGCGCATCTCGCCGCCGTCGGCAGTTTCGCCATCAACGGCGTCGCCGCGCTGCACAGCGCGTTGCTGAAAGAAACGGTGATGCGCGATTTCTTCGAGCTGTGGCCGGAGAAGTTCAGCAACAAGACCAACGGCGTCACCCCGCGCCGCTTCATCGCCCTGGCCAATCCGCCGCTGGCCCGGCTGATCGATGCCAGCATCGGCGGCGACTGGTTGCGCAATCTGGAATCGCTGAAGCGGCTGCAACCCTGGGCCGACGATGCCGGCTTCCGGACGCAATGGCGCCAGGTCAAGCTCACCGCCAAGCGGGCTTTGTCCGACCACATCGGCCAGACGCTGGGGCTGGCTGTCGATCCGGCTTCGTTGTTCGACATCCAGGCCAAGCGCATCCACGAGTACAAGCGCCAGCACCTCAACCTGCTGCATATCGTCAGCCTGTATTGCCGCCTGAAGAACAGCCCGAACCTGGAAGTGACCCCGCGCACCTTCATCTTCGGCGGCAAGGCGGCACCCGGTTACCACATGGCCAAACTAATCATCAAACTGATCCATTCCGTGGCCGAGGTGGTGAACCGCGATCCCCAGGTCAAGCAGACCCTGAAAGTGGTGTTCGTGCCCGACTTCAACGTCCAGAACGCCCAGCGCATCTACCCCGCCGCCGACCTCTCCGAGCAGATATCCACCGCCGGCATGGAAGCCTCCGGCACCGGCAACATGAAGTTCTCGATGAATGGCGCGCTCACCATCGGCACCCTGGACGGCGCCAATGTGGAAATACGCGAGGCGGTGGGCGAGGAGAACTTCTTCCTGTTCGGCCTCACTGCGGCGGAGGTACAGGAACGCTTGAACAGCGGCTATCAACCCTGGCCGGTAGTGGAAAACGACCCCGAATTACGCCATGCCCTGGACCTGATCGACTCCGGCCTGTTCTCGCATGGCGACCGGCAACTGTTCGCGCCGCTGACCGGCAAGCTGCGCAGACAGGACCCCTTCCTGGTCTGCGCCGACTACCGCGCCTATCTCGATTGCCAGGACAAGATCGGGGTGAGTTACCGCGATACGGAACACTGGGCCAGCATGTCCATCCTCAACGTGGCGCGCATCGGCCGCTTCTCCTCCGACCGCGCCATCCGCGAGTACGCGGAGGAAATCTGGAAGGTTCAGGCGGTGCCGGTGGCGGGGTGAGGCCTCCGATCAGCGTCGAGCGCCGGTGCCGACAGCCCGCGTAGGATGTGGTGAGCGCAGCGAACCGCATCAAATAGCGCAACCGTGGTTGATGCGGTTCTACGGCCCTGTTTCAAAGACGCCGGCAAGGATTGCCGAAGGGCAGGGTCTTCATCAGCCGGCCGGGCCTCCGATCGGAGTCAAGCGCCGGTGCCGCCGGAACTTCAAGTACCGGTTACGCCGGTACTAACCGGATGCGTCACATAAACCAGGCGCAGGCCCTCGCTGCCCACGTTTTCGATCAGCGCGGCTATCTTGTCGGCTTCGGCGAAGAACTCCACGGTTTCCGGCAACTTGCCCGCCAGCTCGAAAAAATGGTCCTCATGCAGGCCGTGGCGGCCGAAGCCGGCGGCGGCGCGAAACACCGTGCCGCCGGGAATGCCCAGCGTGCGCGCGGTTTCGAACAGCCATTCGTGGATCGTCCGGTGGCCGTGTTTCATGCCTTCCTGGACATAGAAACGGATGAACATGGTTTGCGGCATGGCTATCCCCTTATCTGGCTATAGGTCCACACCCCCAGCGCGGTGCAGGCCAGGGAGCCGAACAGATGCGCGGACGCCGTCCCCAGCGCCCAGGCCAGTTGCCCGCGACTGATGAGGGTGAAGACTTCGGCGGAAAACGTGGAAAACGTGGTCAGGCCGCCAAGAAAGCCGGTGATGGCGAATAGCCGCCACTCCGGTGGCAGGCCGGGATGTTGCGCGAACAAGGCGATCGCCAGCCCGACCAGATAACCGCCCAGCAGATTCGCCGCCAGGGTGCCGAAAGGCACGGTCGGAAACAGCGGATTCAACCACAGCCCCAAGCCCCAACGCAGCCAGGCGCCGAAGGTGGCGCCGAGTCCGATGGCGAGAAAGGAAGTCATTGGCGATTTCGGATTTCGGATTTCGGATTTCGGATTTCGGATTTCGGATTTCGGATTTCGGATTTCGGATTTCGGATTTCGGATTTCGGATTTCGGATTTCG
>JAUYET010000094.1 GCA_030691265.1 Pseudomonadota bacterium | reverse complement strand
TCAGCAGCAAGGACGGATCGGGGAAGGGGGCGCTCGCCATCCCCTTCTTATACCGTTCAGCATGGCGCTTGTCCAGCAACCTCGCTTAACCCGTTGTGTCACTTATGGATTTGGGATGGGGCAAATTAGCCCTGGCCGACGTGCCCTCAGACCTGGACAAGGACGCCGTGCGGGGCAGCGTGATGGAGAACTGCGCCATCCAGCTTTCCTATCGGATCAAAGACCCGGAAACCGCCGAATGGCTGGCGGCATCCACCGGCACCATCCTGGTGGACGATGAAAGCCGCAAGATCGAAAAGAACCTGGCGCTGACGGAAACGGTTTCCAAGGAACGCACCGTGCGCCAGGCCGAGCGCTACTACATCGACACCAACATGCTGATGAACATGCCCCGTGGCTGCGGCTTGCTGGTGGGCGCGGGGAAACTGCCGTCGTTCTGCTACACCTCGCCGGTGAAGGTCGAACGCAGCGAGGCGGCCATCACGCCGACCATTCCGGTGCCTGCGTTGGCAGTGGTGGAAGCCCCGGCAACAGCAGCGCCGGGAAGCGTGCCCGGCCTGGTGGCGGTAGAAGAGGAAGACTTCTGATGATGGCCTTTACCCACGCAGCAACCGGCGTGTTCATCGGACTGGGTATCGCCCGCCTGACGCATGCGCCCCATGCGATGACGCTGGCGATGCTGGCCGGCGGCTTCGCCGGCTCGCTCCTGCCGGACATAGACCACCCGCAAAGCTGGCTTGGCCGGCGCATCCCCTTCGTCTCCATCCCGCTGTCCCTGCTCATCGGCCATCGCGGCGCCACGCATAGTGCTATGGTGCTGTTCCTCACACTCGCCGGGGCTCTGGCATTCGCTGGAACCGCCGGAGCGTCTGGCGGGCTCCTGGCGGCTTTTTCGGGGGCGCTATGCGCTGGCTACGCCTCGCACCTGGCCGCCGACTGGCTCACGCCGTCAGGCATCCCGCTGTTATGGCCGAATCCGCGCCGGTTCAAGAGCCGGGTGACCGTACAAATCGGCAGTCTTGCGGAATACAGCCTGGCGGGGGTGTTGTGGCTGGTGGTGGTGGCGATGGCTTGACCGGAGGCATAAGCAAAATCTTTAGCACGCCGCCCACTTTCCAGCCGGCGCCGGAACCGATCTTCACCCGAAGCCCCGGTTTTTGCCTGGTTTTGAGGCGAGTTTGATAAGGCGGGTTTATGGGGCGGTGTGATTCAGGCGGCTTGCCTTGCCGGCTCGAAACACAACGGCATGAGCCGATTTTCCAGAATCGCGGCGGATGCATAGGCCCGACCACTCATGTCGGCAAATTCGACTTCATACACGCCCGACTTCCATTCTTCGACGATGGTCCCAACCTGGCCGCGATGCAGGCGGCTTTCCGGTAGATCATCCAGCAGGGCAACCACATCCAGTATTTTCATTTTTAAACTCCATCAAAGCACGTAGCACGACACCAGGCGGGGGCAAGGCTCGCCGTTCCTGAGTATCCATGCAGTTCGCACCATTGCGCAGCGCAAGCCGTGGCAAATTTCCAGGTCAACAACGAACCGGCGCCCGTAAGGGCTGGGTTCCTGTTCCATCGCCTCATTACGCGCAATGCCTTCCAGAAAACAATCCCGCAGCCATCCGGCATCGGCTTGGCCGATGCCAAGGGCCGCGGAGAACACCCGCGCCTTGTGCCGGCCTTCCTCATGCCCGGCATTGAGACAGTAGCCGGCAACTTTTTCGGCATCGACGAACGCACACTCAAAGCCGGGAAGCTTCATCCCATCTTCCTTGCCAGGTCTTCCGCCTTCAAGTGCGTATAGCGCTTGAGCATGGCCAGGGTCTTATGCCCGGTGATGCTGGCCACTTCCATGCTGTCGAATACCCCGCGCTCGAACAGCCTGGAAGTGGCTTCATGGCGCAGATCATGAAACCGGAAATCCTCAATCCCCACTTTTTTAACAGCGGCGCGGAAGCCGTGCTGAATGGCGATTGAGCCTATCGGGAAAACACGCCCGGCGATGTTGCGGGGCAACCGCCTCAACACATCGGCAGCGGCGAGGGACAGGGGCACGGCCCGGAACACATCGCTGTTTTTGGTCTCCCGACCTTCCACACCACGCACCTTCGCGACACGGTGGGCCAGATCAATATCCTTCCAGTTCAGTGAAGCGACCTCGGAAAGCCGCATGGCGGTTTCCAGCGCCAGGCGCACCACACTTCCCAGCCAGGGCGACGGCGATTTATCGCAGGCTTCAAGTAGCCGCGCGGCTTCATCGCCAAGCAACCGCCGGTCCCGGCCAGGTGGGGGAGAAGGCCGCTTCACATCGCGCACGGGATTCAGTGTGTTGATGCCCCACTCGCGGCGCGAGTGCTCAAAAACGGCAGAGAGCGTGTTCAGATCGTTCTTGATCGTGTTCGCGGCTATCCCCTCATCGCGCCGGGCATCGCGAAATTTCGCCACATCCTGGCCCCGAATGGCGGCCATCGCCAACGGTGCGAGCTTTGATCGCTTGAGCACCGCGAGACGGTAAGTCTCTTGCTTGGCCCCGCGCTTCGTTGGAGTCACCTCTTCTTCATATCGCTCGATACACTCGTTCAACGTCGTGCGCTCAGCTTCGGCGCGCGACACGAACACCCCGCGCACCATTTCTGACTCGATCACGGTAGCCCATGCCTCGGCATCCTTGCGATTCGTGAAAGTTTTGGACTGCAAAGGGTGTCCCTGGCGCTTCACAATCGCTTGCCACTGCAAATCGCCGCGCTTTCTGATCGTTGCCATTATTTCCTCACGGGTGACAATATGGTGACAAGTAACGCGAATATCATCGTAACACATTGATTTATATAACGGTAAACCCGGTCTTGAAAACCGGCAAGGGTTTATCCCCTCCGTGAGTTCGAATCTCACCGCTTCCGCCAGACTCCTTTCCGAAGCGTTCTGAAAACACCCGATCAGCCCGCGTAATGGCTGAGTTTGCGAGTTTTTTCATGCCGTGCTGAAACCGAGTATTGCGTCCCCCCGAACAAAAAGAGGGCTAGCATGGCTGGCCCTCCGACACCGGGGCTGTTTTCCGAGTACGAACCAACTCTTTACTGGAGCTCTCCATGAATCGCATGCCCATTCTGTTCGCCGCGCTGGCCCTGTCCGGCTTCGCCCAAGCCGCCGCTACTCCCGCTACCCCCGCACCAGTCGTTACCCCCGCACCAGCCGCCACTTCCACCCCGGCCGCCACGCCTGCCACGCCTCAGGCCTGGGCCGGAAAGATGCTTGACCCGACACAGAATACCGCTGCATTCAAGGACCCCGCCGCCTTCGCGCAGTGGACCAATGCCATGATGAACCCGGCCACCTCGATGGCCATGATGCAGCAGGGGATCGACCCCAACACCGCCATCCGCATGCTCTCCGGCATGATGAATCCGGCCTCCATGCAGAACTACATGCAGTTCAGCGACCCCAACATCGCCATGAAATGGATGGCGGCCGGCATCGACCCCCGATATGCCACCGCGATGCTCAACCAGGGCATGAACCCGAATGCCTACCTGAACATGATGCAGGCCCCGGTGAGCCCGCAGATGATGAACATGGGCACGCAGATGCTGAATCCCGGCATGGTCGGCAACTGGATGAGTGCGCCGATGAATCCGGCCGCGATGAACGCCATGATGGCGCCCATGAATCCCGGCATGTACACGAACTGGATGGGCGCCGGGATGAACCCGAATACCTATGGCAACTGGGGCCAGATGATGAGCATGCCCACCGGACTAGGTGCCATGCCCATGATCGATCCCGCCGTGATGATGAAACTGATGCAGATGTTGCAAGCGCCGGCCGCGCCGCAACCGACCAGGTAATCCCCGATGTGGGGCGGCACAAGCCGCTCCCTGTGGCACCGGCATAGGTGCCGATTCTTTGGGTTTATTTGACGTCCTGATTCGCAAGCTGCCTCAGTTGACGTCGCAGTGTTGGGCACGTTTCGCTTTGCCCAACCTGCTGCGACTGTGCCAATTAGCGTGAAACACGCTCGCCCTTAACGTGAAACAAGCCGCCCCTGTAGCGCAGGCGTCTCGCCTGCACCCTGGCGCTGGATGCAGGCGTCCCGTCTGCGCTACAGAGGGCGCCTGGTTTCATCATTCGGGGCGGCCTGGCTGCCATGACCGTTAGGCTTGACGTTGGCTGTCGATAGGGGGGAAAGCACTCGGAGGCGCCGGCTTTTCCTGGCCTTCCCCCTCAGCCCTTCCCCCTGCACCCCTTTGAAACCGGCGCTCAAGAACACCATGAGCGCTGGTTTTCTACGCGCGCCAGGTTACCCCTGACGACTGATTGCTCCCTTCCAGCGTCCTGCGGCGCGCAGGATTTCCGTGCTGTCGAGGCTGACACAGATGCCGTTTTGCACCCGCGCCTGACCCCCTACCCAGACATGGCTGACTTGTTCGCGGCCGACGCTGTAGACCAGGTCGGAGAGGGGGTCGTAGCAGGGCAGGCTGCCTGGCCGGGCCATATCGATGGCGACGATATCGGCTTGTTTGCCCGGCTCCAGTGAACCGATTTCCTGTTCCAGACCCAGCGCGCGGGCGCCGGACAGCGTAGCCATTTCCAGTGCGCGGGCGGCGGGGAGGGCGGCGGGGTCGCCGGAGACGCCTTTGGCGAGCAGGGCCGCTAGGCGCATTTCACCCAGCATGTCCAGGCGGTTGTTGCTGGCGGCGCCGTCGGTGCCGATACCGACATTGATGCCCTCCGCCAGGAGTTTGGTCACCGGCGCGAAACCGCTGCCGAGTTTGAGGTTGGACGCCGGGCAGTGCGCGACATGGCAGCCGTGGCTGGCCAGCCAGCCGATTTCCATGTCGTTGAGATGGACGCCGTGCACGGCGATCAAGCCGGGTGTCAGCATGCCCAGCGATTTCAGCCGGGCGAGGGGGCGGACACCGTATTTCTCGCGACTCTGCTTCAGTTCGTCTTCGGTTTCGTGGAGGTGGATGTGCACCGGCAGATCGAGTTGCTCGGCGTAGGTCATGATTTTTTCCAGGCTGCGGTCGCCCACCGTGTAGGGCGCGTGCGGTGCCAGGCAGAAGGTCGCGAGGGGGTTGTCGGCATGGGCGTCGCGCATGGCCAGGCCCTTTTGCAGATAGCCGTCGGTGTCGGCGGCATAGCCGGTGGGGAAATCCACCAGAATCATCCCGGCGGCAATGCGCATGCCGGCCCGGGTGGCCGCTTCCACCGCGCCTTCGGCGAAGAAGTACATGTCGTTGAAGCAGGTGACGCCGCCGCCGAGCATCTCCAGGCAGGCCAGCAGGGTACCGTCGCGCACGAAGTCGTGGCTGCCGTGGCGTTGCTCCGCCGGCCAGATGTGATGGTTGAGCCAGTCCATCAGCGGCAGGTCGTCGGCATAGCCGCGCAACAGGGTCATGGCGGCGTGGGTATGCAGGTTGACCAGACCGGGAATCAGGACGTGGCCGGGCAGGTGCATGCGTTCCCGGCAGGTCCAGGCATCCGCCTCGGCGCTCGGCAACAGGGCGGCGATGCGCCCGTCTTTCACCAGCAGGCTATGGCCGGCCAGGACCGTGCCGGCGGGACGCACGGGAACGATCCAGGCGGCATCTATGCGTAGGTCGGCGGTTTGTGGGTGGGCGGATTGCTCGGACATGGTGGGTTCCATCGGGGAGATGGGCGGATGCTAGCGTAGGTCGGGCTGGGCGCGGGGTTTCGCCCTGTAGCGCCGGCGAGACGCCGGCGCTACAGGGCGCTCGAAATTCATATTCAGCCATGTAGCCCGGATGCAGCGCAGCGGAATCCGGGAGCTTACGTGACCGCCTTCCTCCCCGGATTCCGCTGCGCTGCATCCGGGCTACGCTGCTACGTCTACTGTGAAACAACCTCCCATCGCCCCCCTGCGTAGACCTGGCTGCCTGATGCGGTTCGCTATCGCTCACCACATCCTACGTTTCTATCTTATCCGGTCTTTAACACCTCCTCCCCAAAATTTCTCTGTTTTGCGTGAGATACATGATGTAACTCATTGATTATTTGTTTCATCAACCCGGCAATTCATTTTGTTGTGCCATAATATTTTTACTGGCAAGGCTTTTTCCCTTGCTTTTCTTGTAGCCTCCGCTGCATGTTCATCCGTCAAACCCGAACCAACAACAAAGCCACCGGTGAGGGCTACTTCACCCATCGCCTGGTGCGTGGCGAACGCATCGGCGGCAAGGTGCGCCAGATCACCGTCCTCAACCTGGGGCGGCACTTTCCGATCAAGCAGGAAGACTGGCCACTGCTATGCAGCCGCATCGAGCAACTCCTGCAACCGCAGGAAACCCTGCTCACCCTCGTGTGTCCCGCGCACATCGAACGGGTCGCCCAGCACACCTTCGGGCAGTTGGTCGCGCGGGCGCCGCAAGGAAGCGACGCCTCCCACCCGCAGTGCCAGCCCGCCGACGCAGCAGAACCGCCTGCACCGGAACCGCCCGTCCCTGATTATCAGGAAGTCGACATCGACTCCTTGCAGCACTCGCAGCCCCGTTCTGTCGGGGTTGAACAGGTCGCACTCGAGGCCGTCTCGCAACTCGGCCTGGTCGAGAAACTGGCGGAACTGGGCATCAACGGCGTGATGCGCGCCGCCATTCTGGGCAACCTCATCGGCCGCATGGCCCAGCCCGCTTCCGAGCGGGCCACCTGGACCTGGCTGCAAACCGAGAGCGCCCTGGGCGAGTTGCTTGACGTCGATTTCACCGGGATGTCGCACATGCGCCTGTACCGCGCCTCGGACCTGTTGATGCGCCATCGCGCCGCGATTGAAGACCACCTCTTCAGTGCCGTGCAGACCCTGTTCAGCCTGGATGAGACGGTCACCCTGTATGACCTGACCAATACTTACTTCGAAGGCAACGTGGCGGCCAACCCCAAAGCCAAACACGGGCGCTCCAAGGAGAAGCGCACGGATTGCCCCTTGCTGACCTTAGGGCTGGTGCTCGATGGCAGCGGCTTTGTGCGCCGTTCCAAGACCTTCGCCGGCAACGTCAGCGAAGGCACGACGCTGGAGGCGATGCTGAGCGGCCTGGGGGCGCCGCCTGGCGCGCTGGTCATCATGGATGCCGGGATTGCCAGCGAAGCCAACCTGGCCTGGCTGGTCGAGCGCGGCTATCGCTATCTCGTGGTGCGGCGTGGCGGCGCCCGGCAATTTGACGCGACACAGGCGGTGGCCATCGAAACGGCCGGGGGCGAGACCCTGCGGCTGCAAAAGGTGCTCAGCGAGGACGGCAAGGAAGTGCTGCTGTATTGCCATTCCGAGGGCCGGGAGGCGAAGGAAACCGCGATGGTGGCGCGCTTCACCACCGCGTTCGAAGCGGGCCTGCAGAAACTGGCCGATGGCCTGCACAAACCGCGCGGCGAGAAGCGCCACGACAAACTGCTGGAACGCATTGGCCGGCTGAAAGAGAAGAGCCGGGGTGCCAGCCAGCACACCACGGTGAATTGGGTGACGGATGCGTCGGGCAAGGTCACGGCGCTGACCTGGGAGAAGGCGCCGGTGGCGGGGACGATGGCGACCCACCCCGGGGTGTACTGCCTGCGCAGCAATGAACTGGGCTGGGATGAGGAACGGTTGTGGCGCACCTACAGCACGCTGACCGACCTGGAGAGCGTATTCCGCAGCCTGAAGAGCGAACTGGGATTGCGCCCGGTGTTCCACTCGAAGGAGGGCCGTTCGGACGGGCACTTGTTCATCACCGTGCTGGCATACCAGTGTGTCCAGGTACTACGGACTCAATTGAAGGTAGCCGGGATCAACGATTCCTGGACAAGCCTGCGACAAACCCTCACGGTTCAGCGTCGCGTCACGACCACCTTGCGACGCCGTGACGGGCGGACGATCCACGTGCGCAAAAGCACGCTGGCAGAGCCTGGCCTGATGGCGATCTATGACGCACTGGCAATCAATCCGGCGCCAGGAGGGACCAAGAAACTGATCGTCTGAACACGGAATTACGCGAAAACAGGGGCTAAAAAACACCTGTACGCGATAACTTATTGATTTGTATAGAGAAAATATGGGGTCTGTTAAACGTGGG
>JAUYET010000090.1 GCA_030691265.1 Pseudomonadota bacterium | reverse complement strand
GAACAAAAACGTGGGCGGGGGAAACTGAGCCAGCTCCGTCGGGTTAGCACAGTAATCGGCTCAAGCCGCAAATCGCGCCGAGGAAACAAGCACTGCTTATCCGGGTGTCGCAGTAACGTAGGTTGGGCAAAGCGAAGCGTGCCCAACGTCGCGCCGGTTCGTTGGGCAAAGCGAAGCGTGCCCAACGTCGCGCCGGTTCGTTGGGCACGCTTCGCTTTGCCCAACCTACGTCACTACCGGTAGTGGGTGTCTGCGACAACCGGATAAGCAGTGAAACAAGGTAGGGCGGAAAAGCGCAGCGTAACCCGACAATTCATCGGCAAGCTCCAGCGACCATGCCCCATAAGTTAAAGTCACCGTCCAGGCTGGTTTTCATAAGTATTTACTTATAATCAGCCCATGCTCCACTTGACCCTGCGCCAACTCCAGGTTTTCGAAGCCGCTGCCCGCCACCTTTCGCTGTCGCGCGCCGCCGAGGAACTGCACCTTTCGCAGCCTGGCGTCTCCATGCAAATGAAAAAGCTCGCCGAGGCCGTCGGCCAGCCGCTCCTGGAGCAGAACGGCAAGCGCGTGCAGCTCACCGATCAAGGCCAGGAACTGGTGGCCGCCGCGCGCGAGATTCTGGGCGCGCTGAAGCGTTTCGAACTTTCTCTTGTCGCACGCCAGGGGCTCACCCAGGGGTCTCTGCGCCTGGTGGTCATTTCCACCGCCACCTACTTCGTGCCCAGACTGCTCAGCGAGTTCGCCCAGTTGCATCCCGGCGTGAAAGTCTCGCTGCGGGTGACCAACCGGGAGCAGGTGCTGGAAACCCTGGCATCCGGCCTGGAAGACCTCTATATCCTGGGCCAACCGCCGGAGGGGCTGGCGGTGACCGCCATTCCGTTCATGGAAAACCCTTTGGTGGTGCTGGCAGCGCCCGATCATCCCCTGGCGAAGGCGCGGCATATTCCGCTTGCGCGCCTGGCGGAAGAGCCGTGGTTGTTGCGCGAACCCGGCTCCGGCACGCGCAAGGCGGTGGAACGGATGTTCGCGGAAAACGGCTTCACGCTGACGCCGCGCATGGAACTCGGCAATAACGAAGCCATCAAGCAAGCCGTGTTGACCGGCCTGGGCATTTCGGTGCTCTCCCGCCACACTCTCGCCCTGCACGATCCGGCCCAGTTCGCCGTGCTCGATGTGCAGGGATTTCCTATCATTCGGCAGTGGTATGCGGTTTACCCCGCCGGGCGGCAACCCTCGGTCGTCGCCCGCACTTTCCTCGATTTCCTGCTCTCTCACGGAACCCGTCATGACGTCGCCAAAACCCAGACTCCATAAACCCAGAAACGCCTTACGACCCACTGGCAAATCCGCCAAATCGGAGAGCGCGGGCATTCCCGGGCTCGATCTCGCTCCCGCCATCGAGGCGCTGGGAATATTGCTGGACCTGGCACACCCGGCGGATGCCCAGCTTTCCGCCTTCTTCCGCAACTATCCCAACTTCGGCGCGCGCGACCGTTCCTTCGTCGCCGAGACGGTGTACGGCGTGCTGCGCCGTCTGCGCAGCTTGCGCGTACTCGCCGAGCCGGCGACGCCGCGCCGCTTGCTGCTGGCCTGGCTGGCTCGGCATGGCGGCCGCAACATGCGTGAATTCGAGGCGCTGGTGGACAAGGATGAGCTGGAATGGCTGCGCGGCTTGAAGGGCGCAAAATTGGACGATCAGCCGGAAGCCGTGCGCCTCGATTTGCCCGACTGGCTACATGAACGCCTGGCAGCCCAATACGGCGATCACCTGCCGACCTTGATGGAAAGCCTGAACACGGCGGCGCCGCTCGATCTGCGCGTGAATCCGCTGAAAGCGACGCGCGACGAAGTGCTGATGCAGTTCAACCGCGAAGGCGTGGTCGCCGCCGCGACGCCGCTGTCGCCCCTCGGGCTGCGGCTGCAAGGCAAGCCGGCACTGCAAAAGCATCCGCTGTTTCTCGATGGCAGCGTCGAAGTGCAGGACGAAGGCAGCCAGCTTTTGGGCCTGATGCTGGCGCCGAAACGTGGCGAAATGGTGTGCGATTTCTGCGCCGGCGCCGGTGGCAAAACATTGCTTTTGGGCGCCTTGATGCGCAGCAGCGGCCGCCTCTACGCCTTCGATACCTCCGAAAAGCGCCTCGCCCGCATGAAGCCGCGTCTGGCCCGCTCCGGCCTGCAGAATGTGCAGGCGCTGCTGATCGCGCACGAACGCGACGCCAAGGTGAAGCGTCTGGCCGGCAAATTCGACCGCGTACTGGTCGATGCGCCCTGTTCCGGCCTCGGCACTTTGCGCCGCAATCCCGACCTGAAATGGCGGCAGACGCCGGAGTCGGTGGTGGAATTGACCCAGAAACAAACTGCCATCCTGGCAGCGGCGGCGCGCCTGGTAAAAGTCGGCGGCCGTTTGATGTATGCCACCTGTAGCCTGCTGGTCGACGAGAACGAAAACATTGTCGAAGCTTTCCTGCAGGCGCATCCCGAGTTCCGTCTGTTGCCGGCCGGCGAGGTGCTGGCGGCGCAGAACGTGGCTCTGAAAATGGGCGACACCCTGCGCCTCGATACCGCGCGGCATGGCACCGACGGCTTCTTCGCGGCGGTGATGGAACGGGTGGCATGAGGCGTGCCAAGAACTGGTGCAGCGCCTTCCGCCGGATGCACCGAGCGTTGTCGGAAGGCGCTTCGCTTTTCCGACCTACGATATTGGCCCTGCTCCTGGCCGCCTTGCCGATTCAGGCCGCGCAACAGACCGGCGAACCTCTGCAACTGAACGCACGCGGCACGATCCAGCTCGCTTTCACGCCCGGCGACGATGCCGCCGGCCTGGTTGTCGAGGCGATCCGCAAAGCCAGGCGGCAAGTGCTGGTGCAGGCCTACAGCTTTACTCACAAGGACATCGCGCAAGCGCTGGTCGATGCCAAGCGGCGCGGCATCGACGTGCAAGTGGTCGCCGATCGCAAGCAGATGGAAACCATCGCCACCAGCCGGGTCGAATGGCTGGCCGAGCAGGGCGTGCCGGTCTGGGTCGACGCCGAACATGCCGCCGCACACAGCAAGGTGATGCTGATCGACACCGGCGCCGCCGACGCCGCAGTGATCACCGGCTCGTTCAACTTCACGCATGCTGCGCAATTCCGCAACGCCGAAAATTTGTTGATCCTGCGCGGCAACCCGAACCTGGCCGAAGCCTTCGCCGCGAACTGGCGTCGGCACAAGATTCATTCTTTTCCACTCCGTAAATAGCGGCTTCATTCCCACTCCCGTCATGAACAAATCCGAACGCTTCGACAACCTGATCGCTCCGCTCGCCCTTTACCTGGGCAATACCGCCATGCTGATCGAGCTGGCCGCGCTGACCGGCATTGTTATTGCAGTCTGGTTTGGCCTGCGTCGCTTGCGCCAGCGCCTGGTAAGCGTTCAAGGCCGGCATGAACGGCTGACCGATAACGACTGGCATCGCCTGATCCTGCCCGCGACACTGCTGCTCCTGGTGCTGATCAGCCGCGCCCTGTTGGCGCCCTGGCAGAACGTGTATCTGTTCAACCTGGCCGTGCCGCTGTTGTTGTCCTTCCTCGGCATACAGAGCTGTTTCTACGTCTTGCGCCGCGTCTTCCCGCGCACCCCCGCCATGCTGACCGTCGAACGTCTGGTGTCCTGGCTGATCTGGGGTGTGTTCGCATTGCACCTGAGCAGTTATCTGGACGACGTCGTCAAGGCGCTGGATGCCGTCGGCTTCGATGTCGGCCGCCAGCATCTGTCGATCTACACGGTGCTGACCGGCTTGCTGTCGCTGGCGGCCACGCTGATGCTGGCATTGTGGCTGGGGCATAGCGTGGAACGCTGGCTGCTTTCTCCCTCGAACGGTTCAACGCCGCTGACCGGCAACATGCGATTGGCGCTGACCAAGCTGGCGCGCTCGGTGTTGGTGGTGATGGCCGTGTTGATCGCGTTGCCCTTGGTCGGCATCGACATCACCGTGTTGTCGGTGTTCGGCGGCGCGCTCGGCGTCGGGCTGGGTCTCGGCCTGCAAAAAATCGCTGCCAACTATGTGTCCGGCTTCACGCTGTTGCTCGACCAATCCATCCGCATCGGCGACATGGTCGAGGTCAACCAGCACACCGGCGTGGTCAAGGAGATCGCCACCCGTTACACCGTGCTGCGCAGCCTCAACGGCAGCGAAAGCATCATCCCCAACGAGACCATGATCACGATGCCGGTGATCAACCACAGCCTGACCGACAAGGACAACCAGATCCTGCTGCCGATTCAGGTCGCCTACGCCAGCGATCTGGAGCGGGTGCGCGCGCTGCTGCTGGAGATTGCCGCCGGGCATGAGCGGGTGCTCGTCAGCCATGAGCCGCAAGTCCGGCTCAAAAACTTCGGCGACAACGGCATCGACCTGGAGCTGGTGATCTGGATCGCCGACCCCGAGGAGGGCGAGATGAATCTGCGCTCCGACCTCAACTGGCAAATCTGGGCCGCATTCAAGCGCGAAAAAATCGAAATCCCTTACCCGCAGCGCGTCGTCCACCAGGTGGAAGCCCAGCGTTAGAATGCAGCTCCGCTGTCCTGTTTCGAGCGATAAATGGCTGCTTATCTGAATGGTTTTATCGATCTGCCCTGGTGGGGCGCTGTGCTGATCACACTGGCATTGACCCACATCACCATCGCCAGCGTCACCATCTTCCTGCATCGCGCCCAGGCGCATCGGGCGCTGGATCTGCATCCCATCGCCAGCCACTGCTTCCGCTTCTGGTTATGGTTGACCACCGGCACCATCACCAAGGCCTGGGTTGCCATACACCGCAAACATCACGCCAAGTGCGAAACCGCGGAAGACCCGCACAGCCCGCAGGTGCTCGGCATCCGCAAGGTGCTGTTCGAAGGCGCCGAGTTGTATCGCGCCGAGGCGAAAGTGCAAGCCACGCTGGATCGCTATGGCCACGGCACGCCGGATGACTGGTTGGAACACAACCTTTACACCCCGCGCAGCATGCTTGGAATCTGGCTGATGCTGCTGATCGACGTGGTTCTGTTCGGACCCATCGGTCTCACCATCTGGGCCGTGCAAATGCTCTGGATACCCGTCATGGCCGCCGGCATCGTCAATGGCATCGGCCACTACTGGGGCTACCGCAACTTCGCCTGCGAGGATGCCAGCACCAACATCGTGCCCTGGGGCATCCTGATCGGCGGCGAAGAGTTGCACAACAACCACCATGCCTATGGCAGCTCGGCCAAGCTGTCGAATCGCTGGTACGAGTTCGACATCGGTTGGGCCTACATCCGCGCGCTCGAAGTGCTGGGCCTGGCCAGTGTCAAGAAAGTCGCGCCGAGAGTGCGCTGGGGCGAGATCAAGCACTTCTGCGATAGCGATCTGCTGCACGCGATCATCACCCATCGCTACGACGTGTTGTCCCGCTATTCGCGCATCATGCAGAAGGTTTCCGCGCAGGAACTGGAAAAGCTGCGCGAGGTGTTGCGTGATTCGCTACCCGACCTTCGCGAAGTGCGTCGCTGGCTCAGCCTGGATCAAAAAGACCTGCAAGCGACGGAGCAGGCGAAGTTGCAATCCGTACTGTCGCGCAGCGAAAAACTCAAGACGATCTATCAGATGCGCCAGGAGCTGACCGCGGTCTGGGGCCGTTCCAATGCATCACGCGAACAACTGGTGAAACAGTTGCAGGACTGGTGCCAGCGGGCGGAATCGAGCGGCATCGCCGCGCTTTCCCAGTTCTCGCTGAAATTGCGCAGTTACGCTTGAGGCTTAACGGCCCCAGCAAGCGCTTCATCCGTAACCAGGAACCCAAGATGGCACACACAGCAGCACACATCCGCACCGACGACACCCGCATCGAACAGAGCGACGAACTGCTCGCGCCGATGCAGATCATGCGTGAATTGAAGGCGAGCGAGTCCGCACTGAAAACGACCTTTCAGGCCCGCACTCACATCCATGATGTACTGCGCGGCGCCGATGACCGTCTGGTGGTGGTGGTCGGCCCCTGCTCGATCCACGACACCGCCGCCGCGCTGGAATACGCCGGCAAATTGAAGCTGCTCGCCAAGGAACTGGAAGCGGACCTGATCACGGTCATGCGGGTGTACTTCGAGAAACCGCGCACCACGGTGGGCTGGAAGGGCCTGATCAACGATCCGCACATGGACGAGAGCTTCGACATCAACGAAGGCATGCGCCTGGCGCGCAAGTTGTTGCTCGATCTCAACGAACTCGGGCTGCCCTGCGGCACCGAGTTCCTCGATCTGATCTCGCCGCAATACATCGCCGACCTGGTCGCCTGGGGTGCAATCGGGGCGCGCACGACGGAATCGCAGTCGCACCGGCAACTGGCTTCCGGCCTGTCCTGTCCGGTGGGTTTCAAGAACGGCACCGACGGCGGCGTCAAAATGGCGGTCGATGCGATCAAGGCGGCCGCCTCGCGGCACCACTTCGTCTCGATCACCAAATCCGGCCATGTCGCGGTGTTCAAGACCGCCGGCAACGAGGACTGTCACATCATCCTGCGCGGCGGCAGAACGCCGAACTACGACGCCGCCAGCGTCAATGCCGCCTGCAAGGATCTCGCCAGTGCAAATCTGCACCAACTGGTGATGGTCGACTTCTCGCACGCCAATTCGAGCAAGCAATACGAACGCCAGATCGATGTCGGCCACGATGTCGCCGGCCAGATCGCCGCCGGCGATAAGCGCATCTTCGGCGTGATGATCGAAAGCCATCTCAACCCCGGTCGCCAGGATCTGGCGCCTGGAAAGCCGCTGGCGCATGGCGTGTCGGTCACCGACGCCTGCATCGGCTGGGATGCCACCGAGCCGCTCTTGCGCGAACTCGCCGCAGCGGTGCAGGCGCGCCGACTGGTCGAACCCGAATAACGCACGCAGTGGCGATTCGGCCCGCAAGCGGGCCTCCTACCAATCCGGCGTCCCCCTTGCGGGGCAGCGGAGTCGTTGCCCGCTTTAGCGGCTTACGAATCCGGCGTCCCCCTTGCGGGGACAGTAGGCTAGAATCCGCGTCGGCGGGCCTCCCCGCATGGCTAAGCCGTGAATCTGGTCAGGTCCGGAAGGAAGCAGCCACAGCGGTCGATGCCAGTGCCGGGGGTCAGGCTCGCCACCCCCGATTTCACCAGTGCTTGGCACGCCGAATCCGTAAGCCGCTAAAGCGGCAACGGCTTCGCTGCCCGAGGAGTCCAGCATGTCCAGAGCTGCGCTATTCGCCCTGATCACCCTCTTTCTTGGTCTCACCACAGCCATCGAGGCACATGCCATCCGCAGCGTCAGCATCGAGCTCGGCGCGGGCGACGACAGCACCCGGATGGTGCGGATCGGCGCGCGCCGGGACTGGGACAAACGCTGGGGCGCCGGCCATGGCTGGGTCGCCAGCGGTTTCTGGGAAGCCGGCCTGGGTTACTGGCAGGGCGACGGCGCCGGCAAGCAGGATATTTGGGATGTCAGCTTCACGCCGGTTTTCCGGCTGCGTTCCGGCATCAGCCCCTTCTATCTCGAAGGCGCCATCGGCGCGCATTACCTGTCGGAAACCCGCATCAACAACCGCCGCGATTTCGGCAGCAATTTCAACTTTGGCGAGCACCTCGGCTTTGGCTGGAATTTCGGCGGCCAGGATCGCTATGAGCTGGGTTATCGCTTCCAGTACATCTCCAACGCCAATCTGGCGGAACCGAACGACGGCATCCATTTGCACCAGTTCCGTTTCGGCTACAACTACTGAACACAAAGCCCCTGTCGCATGAGCCACCAAGTCCTCGCCCGCAAATGGCGTCCGCGCAATTTCTCGCAACTGGTCGGCCAGGAACATGTCGTCCGGGCGCTATCCAACGCACTGGCGCAGGGCCGGCTGCATCACGCCTACCTGTTTACCGGCACGCGCGGCGTCGGCAAAACCACGCTGGCGCGCATCCTGGCCAAATGCCTCAACTGCACGCACGACGACCACCCCACCGCCGAGCCCTGCGGCGTCTGTCCGGCCTGTAGCGAGATCGACGGCGGCCGCTTCATCGACCTGATCGAAATCGACGCCGCCTCCAACACCGGCATCGACAACATGCGCGACGTCATCGAAAACGCGCAGTACGCCCCCACCGCCGGGCGCTACAAGGTCTACATCATCGACGAAGTGCACATGCTGTCGAAAAACGCCTTCAACGCCATGTTGAAGACGCTGGAAGAGCCGCCCAGTCACGTCATCTTCATCCTCGCCACCACCGACCCGCAGAAAGTGCCGGTCACGGTGCTGTCGCGCTGTCTCCAGTTCAACCTCAAGCAAATGCCGCCGGGCCATATCGCCGGGCACTTGAAGAACGTGCTGGAAGCCGAAAACGTCGCGTTCGAGTCCGGTGCGCTCAGCCTGCTCGCCCGCGCCGCCGCCGGCAGCATGCGCGACGCGCTGTCGCTCACCGACCAGGCCATCGCCTATTGCAGCGGCGCGGTGAAAGAAGACGAAACCCGCGCCATGCTCGGCGTCATCGACCAGGCCTACCTGCTGCCGGTGCTGGAAGCGCTGGCAGCACAAGATGGCCCGCGCCTGATGGCCGAAGCGGCGGAACTGGCCGCGCGCGGATTCTCGTTCGACGCCGCCCTGCAAGACCTGGCCGGCCTGCTGCACCAGATCGCCCTCGCGCAAAGCGTGCCGGAAGCCGTCGCCGAAGACGCCCCGGAACGCGACCGCCTGTTCGAACTCGCGCGCAGCCTCGACCCGGAAAGCGTGCAACTGCACTACCAGATCGCCACCCTGGGCCGGCGCGACCTGGAATGGGCGCCCGACGAATACGCCGGCTTCAGCATGACCCTGCTGCGCATGCTCGCGTTTGCGCCCGGCGATGCGCCGGCCGCACGCGCGCCTGCGCCGATCTCAACTGCCGCAAAAGCACCCGCGCCGACCCGTCCCGCCGCCGCCGCATTGAGCGCCGGCGTCTCTTCGGCCAGCACGGCAATGACGCCGCGCGCGCCAGCCAGCCTCGCCGCCGCCGCCAACGAACCGTTGGCGCCCGCGCAAGCGGAACAAGCTACCCGAGCCGAGCCCGCCGGCAACGACTGGCGCCCGCTCGCCGAAAGCCTGCCCGGCCTGGTGCGCCAGCTCGCCATGCAATGCGAGCAAAGCGAACGCAGCGACACGGTACTGCGCCTGCGTCTGCCGGAAAGTCAGAAAGCCCTGCTCGCCAGCGTCGGCGACAAGATGCGCGCCGCGTTGGCGGAAAAACTCGGCAGCGCCATCAAAGTGGAAATCGACCTGGTGACGGATACCGGACTCTCCCCCGCCGCCGAACGCGCGCGCGAACAAGCCGTGCGCCGGACGGAAGCGGAACTGGCCATCCACAACGACCCCTTCGTGCAAACCCTGGTGCGCGAATGCGACGCCACCCTGACCAATATCCGACCGCGCATAGTTGCGGCGGGTTAACTTTTTGAAAGGCAAAAAATGATCAAAGGCGGTATCGGCAACCTGATGAAACAAGCCCAGCAGATGCAGGAAAACATGCAGAAGCTGCAAGCCAAACTGGCCGAAATGGAAGTCGAAGGCGAATCCGGCGCCGGCCTGGTCAAAGTCGTCATGACCGGCAAGCACGACGTCAAACGCGTCAGCATCGACCCCTCGCTGCTGGCCGACGACAAGGACATGCTGGAAGACCTGATCGCCGCCGCCGTCAACGACGCCGTGCGCAAGATCGACGCCTACAGCCAGGAGAAGATGTCCAGCGCCACCGCCGGGTTACCGCTGCCGCCGGGGTTCAAGTTGCCGTTTTGATTTTTGTTTGCATGGTGATGATTGAAGCCGGGCAGTGCATCCAAGGAGGTCTATATGAGCCCCAAACACCTTGATCGCATCACGATTGAAGCAGGCAAATGCGGCGGTCGCGCTTGCATTCGCGGATATCGGATTCGTGTCGCCGACATCCTTGGACTACTTGGTGCGGGGGTATCTCATGCGGAAATTCTCGAAGATTTCCCCTTCCTCGAAGAAGAAGACATCCTGGCCGCTCTTGAATACGCAGCCATCCAGGCAGATCACGCCATACTCATCGCCGCATGAAACGACTGGTGGATAACCAGTTACCTGCGGCACTGGCGCGGTTTCTGTCGGCGAATGGTATCGAGTGCCAGCATGTACTGGACATCGGCCTCGAATGTGCAAGCGACCAAACCCTCTGGAACCATGCCAAGAAGGAAGGTTTGGTTATCGTGACCAAAGACGAAGATTTCGCGCAACTCGCAGACCGACAAATGAGCACTCCCCCACAGGTACTTTGGATCAGGCTGGGCAACTGCCGCAAGGCCGCGTTATTGGATGCAATTGCAGGAAGGTCATGCTGTGGTGGAGGTGCGAAGATGATGGGCCATGTCGCACACATCGAAAACCGCGGTCTGTTCCCTTCAATAACACTGATGAGCCCAACCAACAGGAGCATGAGCGATGAGCGCAACCGAACAGGTGCTGATCGAGAAGATCAGGCAATTGCCGCCGCAGCGGCTGGCGGAGGTCGAGGATTTCGTGGATTTCCTGCGCACGCGCGAGGATGAACAGCGCCTCACCCAGGCCGCCGCCAAAGCGAGCGAGGCGAGCTTCGCGGCGGTGTGGAACAACGACGAAGACGCCGCTTACGATCGGATGTGACGATGGCCCATTCCTTTGGCGAGGTGGTGTTGGTGCCGTTCCCGTTCACCGATCAGTCGCGCCGGATCAAAGGGGCCACGGATCAAAGGGTAGAGTAGAGAACAGGCTCTCGCCTGCCCTCCCTCATCAAACCGTGCATGCGGTTCTCCCGCACACGGCTTTCCGATGTTCTTCACGCCGAGGCATGCGCTGAGCGCCAGCCCGCCACCACAGGAACCTTGTACAGCCCGTAGCGCCCATAGAGATCCTTACTCGGGAACCGGCGTAAGCCGGTTCCTCTGTCTTTCACCTTGTGGCGCTTCATCAAGTGGGTTCGCAGTCGGTCTTCCGCATGGTTCCTG
>JAUYET010000083.1 GCA_030691265.1 Pseudomonadota bacterium | reverse complement strand
GCGCCACTGGGTTTCGGTCCACTTGCCATCCTTCAGCAGCACCGGCCACTTCAGGCCGCGCACCTTGTCGTCGTGGTAGACGTCGAAGGGCGCCAGATCGTGGGCCTTGCCGTTGCCGAACTGGCGATATTCCTCGAACAGCGCCTTCTCGGGGAACCAGCCATCTTTCAGCAAATCGGCGATATGGTTGCCGTGACCTTTGGCGACCGCATTGTCGGGCCACTTGTATTTCTTGTTTTCCGGGGTGGCGAAGAGCACGTCGTAAAGCGTCGACTCTGGGGTGTAACCCATCTTCACCGCTTCATCGAGCACGCTGGGCAGCTTGCCATCCTCGAAGCCGTCCGCTTTGAGGCCGGGAATCTTCTGCTCGCCCCAGACATCCTTGAGTTTGAAGCGCTTGGACAACTCCAATGTCATCCACAGGTCACCGCGCGCCTGGCCGGGCGGCAGAATCTGTTGACGCCAGACCTGGGTGCGACGCTCGGCGTTGCCGTAAGCGCCCCACTTCTCGTTGATCATCGCGGCGGGCAGGATCAGGTCGGCCACCTTGCAGGAGACGCCGGGATAGGCATCGGCGACGACGATGAAGTTATTCATCTCGCGCGCACCCTTGATCCAGTGATTGACGTTGGCGGTGTTCTGCCACGGGTTGTTGACCTGAGTCCAACTGAACAGACAGGTACCGTCTTCCAGATCGCGCATGATCTTGACGAAGTGGCTGCCCATCTGCGGGTTGATGGTCTTGGCCGGCAGTTTCCAGAGCTTCTCGGAGAGAGCCCGATGTTTCGGGTTCATCACCACCATGTCGGCGGGCAGGCGATGGGCGAAAGTGCCGACTTCCCGCGCCGTGCCGCAGGCGGAGGGCTGGCCGGTCAGGGAGAAAGCGCCGTCGCCGGGCTTGCTTTGACGGCCGGTGAGCAGGTGATTCATGTAGGCCTGCTCGTTGACCCAGGTGCCGCGCTGATGCTGGTTGAAACCCATGGTCCAGTAGGACACGATCTTGCGGCCCTTCTCGCAGTACAGGTCGGCGAGTTGCTGCAATTTGGCCTTGAACGCATCCATCGGCTCGTCCGGATCGCCCTTGGCGACGGCTGCGGTGAAGTCCAGGGTGTAGGGCTCCACGGCGGCCTTGAAGTCGTCGAAGCTGATCGCCCAGTCCTTCATCGGCGTGGCGGCGTTCTTCTGCTCGACCACATCGCCTTCCTTCTTGCGCTGGGCGATGGCCTCGAACTTGTCGATGACGTGCGACTGCTCGTTTTTGACAATTTCCATTTCCGCGGCGGAATGGAATTTGTCGGCATTCTTCGGGCGGAAGCCGTAGCCGATGTCGTAGGGACCGGTGGCGAACTGGGTGTGTTTCTTGACGTAGTCATGGTCGATGGCATCGCGCTTGACGATCTCGCGGGCGATGTAGTTCTGGATCGCCAGGTCGCCGCTGGGCGAGAAGATGATTTCCAGGTCGGCGATGTCGGAGGACATGTTGCCGTAGACCGACAGATTGACCACCTTCATCTTGGCGTGGGTCAAGCGGCGATCCGTGATGCGCGACCAAAGAATCGGGTGCATCTCCGCCATGTTCGCACCCCACAACACGGCGGTGTCGGTGTGCTCGATGTCGTCGTAGTTGCCTTGCGGCTCGTCGATACCGAAGGTCTGCATGAAGGCGACCACGGCGGAGGCCATGCAATGACGGGCGTTCGGGTCGATGTTGTTGGAGCGGAAGCCGGCCTTCATCAGCTTGGCGGCGGCATAGCCTTCATGGATGGTGTACTGGCCGGAGCCGAAAATGGAAATGCCGTGCGGGCCTTTTTCCTTCATCGCCCAGCGCATCTTTTCTTCCATGATGTCGATGGCCTGTTCCCAGGAGATGGGAACGAACTTGCCCTTCTTGTCGAACTTGCCGTCGGTCATGCGCAGCAGGGGCTGGGTCAGACGGTCCTTGCCGTAGTTGATCTTGCCGTTGAAATAGCCCTTGACGCAGTTCAGACCGCGGTTCACCGGCGCATCCGGGTCACCCTTGGTGGCGACGATGCGGCCATCCTTGGTGGCCACCATGATGCCGCAGCCGGTACCGCAGAAACGACAAACACCCTTGTCCCACTGCCAACCCGCCTCACCCGCCTTGACGGCGGCCTCGGCCTGTTCGGAAAGAGGCAAACCTACCGTGGCGGCGGTAGCACCGGCAACGCTGTTCTTCAGAAAATCACGACGCGAAAGTCCCATCTCAGCCTCCTAGCTTGATCAACTGTTCAAATATGCCGGTACGGCACAGGTTTCGAACCCATCCTGCTGCTCAATCAACTCCGGCGGCATGGCTTCGTAAATGCGTTCATCCTCGGCAAGATAGTGGTAGACCATCTCCGCCATGATGACGTTGGGCAGCGCCTTGATACGCTTGACGCCTTCGATCTCGGCGTGGATGTCTTCCGCTTCCTGGACCGCGACGATGCGGCCGGTTGCTGCATCCACCTGATGCACTTCGACGCCTTCGAGCGCGTTCAGGGCCGCAACTACCAGCCCGTGGCTCTCGGGTTTGGCCATCACCAAAATGCCTGACAAATTCACGGCCTTGCTCCTTGGGGTTAGACGTGTGCCATCCTGACGAGCACACCCTTCAATTACTTTGACATTGATCAAGTTCGAACCAAGCTGTTAGTGTGTTCATACTGCCCTGTAGCGGCCATCCTGCCGCCCAAGCAAATTCTGGGGAATGTCCTTGATTCTTGAAACACGCCACTCCATCGCCGAAATCTTGTCACGACAACCGCTGTTCCGAGGTTTGTCAGAAATTGAACTGACCCAAATCTCGGCGGGATGCCGCGAGTTTCGCGTCAAGAAAAACGAGGTGCTGTTTCACAAGGGAGACACGTCAGAGGGCATGCACGTAGTGGTGATGGGCCAGATGAAACTGGCGCTGCCCTCTTCGCAGGGTGTCGAGAAAATCGTCCACATGTGCGGCCCCGGCACCACCTTCGGTGAAGCTGTGGTGTTTCTTGACAAACCCTATCCAGTCAGCGCTCAGGCCATGACGGAGAGCTTGGTGTTGCTGGTGACAAAGCGCGTATTGCTCGATGCGATGGATGTCAACGCCATGCTCAGCCGCAAGATGCTGGCGAGCTTGTCGTTACGTTTGCACGAACTGCTCGGAGACATGGAAAGCTGCACACTGCGCACCAGCATGCAGCGTGTAGTCTGTTTTTTCATTCAATCGGCGCCGGCCGATGAAACACGGGCTTTCGAGATCGAATTGCAGTCCAGCAAGCAGAACATCGCCTCGCAACTCAACCTCGCACCAGAAACCTTCTCGCGCGTACTCGGGCATCTGACCGACAAAGGCCTGATCCAGGTGAAAGGCCGCACGATCACCGTGCTGGACAGACAGCAACTGCACAGCTTCATGGCCTGAAGCTTCGATCTTGAGCCGGACGAACCGGAAGCAGCGCTGTAGGTTGGGCAGCGGAGTCGTTGTCGCTTTAGCGGCTTACGAATCAGGCGTGCCCCTTGCGGGTGCAAAGCGAAGCGTGCCCAACAGCGCGCCGGTTCGTTGGGCACGCGTCGCTTTGCCCAACCTACGTCACTGAGTACTGACATGGCGCGGTCTCCATTTGGCCGTTTGTGTGACAGTTACGGCAGGACCAGCTTGGCGACGGCGGCGAGCATCTGCGCCGGCTGGAAGGGCTTGACCACCCAGGCCTTGGCGCCAGCGGCCTGGCCGGCCGTTTTTTTACCCTCGGCCGATTCTGTGGTGAGCATGATGACCGGCGTGAACTTGTAGGCGGGGAGCTTTTTCAGTTCGGTCACAAAGGTAATGCCGTCCATGTTGGGCATGTTCACGTCGGAGATGACGAGGTGAATCTTTTGTCCGTTGCACTTGGTCAGGGCGTCTTTGCCGTCAACGCCTTCGATGACGTCATACCCGGCCCCCTTGAGGGCAATGCCGACAACCTGCCGCACCGAGGCGGAGTCATCCACTACCAGGATTGTTTTTGCCATTTAAGTTCCTCTCTTGCTGCCAGGTGCTTCAGAAAAATGTGATTTCGGCTTCTTGCGCGGCGGCGCGTTTTCCGGCGCCATGCGCGCCGTGTTCGTCGGCCATCGTGTAGCTACTCTCAATCTCGCGCAAAAACGCTTTCGTATCGAGCGGCTTGAGATGCCCCACCCCGTCCGCCTGGCTTTGCGCCATGCGCTCCGGCACGCTGGCGATGCTGTCACGCACATGCGACAGGATCTGGCTGACGCGGTCCTGAAACTGGAAGCAGGTGAGCGACTCTTCCACATCGACGCGTATCTCCTGCGAGTTCGTCTTGAGCTGCTCGGATACATGCTTGAACTGCAGGAACACCACGCGCAGATCGTCCAGCACGATCTGGATGCGCCGTTCCGCGCCGCTGATGATTTCGGTCTCGTGTGAACTGGCTATTTCCGCCTGGGTGAAGGCCTTGTTGATCGCCCCGGCGATCATGTCCACCTTGTCACTGATGCGACGCCCGGTCTCGCCGGAAAGGGTGGAAAGCTTGCGCACTTCGTCGGCGACGACAGCAAAACCGCGCCCGGCCTCGCCGGCTCGCGCCGCTTCGATCGCCGCATTGAGGGCGAGCAGGTTAGTCTGCTGCGCAATCTTGGAGACCTCCTCGGTCATGGTGTGCATTTCGCCGGCGTAGTCCACCAGGGTGCGCAAGTCCGCGAGGATCTGCTGCTTGGCCTTGATGGCGTCTTCAATGCTGACGACCACCTCGCTCAAATGCACGCGGCTGCGATCGAACGCCCCCCTGTCATCGCCCTCGGTGAGATCGCGGGCGATAAAGAGGGCGTTCTCAAGCTTCTGCACAATGCCGCCAAAACGCGTGGTGAGGTCGATGATGGATTCTTCCATTTGCACCCGGGACGATTCGATCTGCGACGCCCAGACCGGCGGCACGCTCTGGCCAAAGTCGACCAGGCTATCGAGATACGGCGCCACCGCCGGCGAGGGCTCTGCGGCGACCTGCGCAGACTGTTCGGCGACCTGGCGCTTGTCTGCACGCCTACCCAGGAAAAACCCCATGCCCCCCGTTACCGCAGCAAGCAATAACCACAAAACAGCGCCTGATAGTTCGCTCAAAGTGATCCCTCATATCGTTGGTTCTTCGTGGTTCTTCGTGGTTCTTCGCGCCAATATCGGACATCTGAGCCACTACTTGATAGTACATAAGAACCACTTAACACAACGTGCGACCCAGATTTCGCTGCGTTCCGGACAGGACGGTTAAACCTGAAAACCTCAGTTGACGGGTAAATTCATTACGATTCAATGTGATGCGAGATGTCTGTAGCGTGCTTATCGGGTTGTCACACCCACCCACTACCGGTAGTGACGTAGGTTGGGCAAAGCGAAGCGTGCCCAACGAACCGGCGCGCTGTTGGGCACGCTT
>JAUYET010000098.1 GCA_030691265.1 Pseudomonadota bacterium | reverse complement strand
ATGACAATGACTGACGAAATCATGATGGAAGTCCATGCCATCAAGGACGCGATTGGCGCCAAGTACGGCAACAATCTGGACGCACTGTTCAAAGAGATACAACTTGGCGAGGCCAGACTGAAGGCGGCCGGCGTGCAGGTTTTGGCTCCCCCCGTCAATCCAGCAAATTTGCCTAACACTGCATTGCAGCGGACTCGCTTCGCTCGCCGCTGAATTCAAACGTTGGGCGTCTATTGCTTGAAACGGATGCGGCGATAGACAGATCACCAAACAAAAGCATCCCATTGACACATAGGAGAAACGAGCATGCGAATAGCCAAAGAGGACGTGGACGTTAAGTTGGATATCCCAGGTGCCGTGATCCGTCAGCGAACGGATTTCGGCGATGCGACCGGATTAGGCAAAATCAGCTGCGAGTACTTCAGTCTCTCGGCGGGGGTCGATACCCAATCCTCTCAACTTAACCAATCCCCCATCAAGTGGTTGATTTATAGGCATGTTTCCGATGCGGCTTAGGATGAGCAGGTCTGGGTTTGGCGGCGCCCGCCACGAAGCGGATCAGGTTATTTGCCAGTTCCGCGAACACGGCCAGAACCTGTTCGGTGGACGGCAGAGCGACGATCAACCAGCGCGGCAGGCAGCGTTTCAGATGCGCGAAGGCATATGTCCGGTTGAGCTTGTAGCTATCGGGAATCTTGCCGAGTGCGGTGGCCTCCAGCACCGCCAGCGCATGCAGATTATCGGCCAGCACCTTGGCCCCGAAGTCCTGCTACGCGGCCAGCCAGGACAAGCCCGAAGTGTTCTCCAGCGCCATGCGATGTTTGAGCCGCTTGAAAGCCTCCTCGATGCGCCAGCGGCTGTGGTACAGGGCGGCGAAGTCTTCCGCAGGATAGGTCGCGGCATCCAGCAACGACGTAATCACCGCATGGACCCGGCCGTTGGGCGTCACCACGCGGACCAGACGCACCTGGGTCGGGGTCGGCGCGCATTCATAATCGGTGCAGTCCCGCTCATCGGGCGCGCGCAACGCCACCACGGCTTCCGGCAAGTCGGAACGCAAGAAAGCCTTGACCGCCGCGAAGCCGGAATCGTCGGCGCGCACGCAGAAAGGGATGCCCTGTTGGGTCAGATAGGCCATCAGCCATCGCGCTGGATAACCGCGATCCAGGACCAGCAGATCGCCGGGAGCCAGGCATTCCAGATGCTCGAACAGCATCTGCCGCTCGCCCGTCGAAGGCGAATACAGCTTCGCCGCCAACGTCATCTCCAGGCCCGGCAGATACAGGGCGAAGGCGACGGCTTCTCTGACCCGGCGGCCTGTGGCGTCCTGAAGGAACAACTGCATCTTGGACGCATCGGCGGCTACCACGCGCAACCCCTGCCAGAGCGGGACGGGCAAGCGTTCATGGACGAGGGCCAACAGACGCGTGTTGAGGGCGGCGAAAGCCAGGTGGGAGAAGTTCTTCCGCGCCTTGGAAAAGGCCTGGGCGCTGACCTGCCGAATAAGGTCCGCCTGGTTTGCCAGATGCGCGAAGAAGGCATTGAGTTCGTTCTGGACGCCGGCCTTGAAGCCGGACAGCATCGCTACGACCAGAACGGGAAAAGTCAGAATGCGCTGGCGAAGAAAGGTGTTGGGTTCGAGACGAGACTGAGCGAGGAGTTCGTCAGAATGGAGATAGTCGAAGAAGTTGACAAGAATGGTCTGGTATTGAGGTCGCCATGGTAAATTACCTTAAATATCAATGGATTACGAGCGAATTCTACCACAACATATGCGGAATTTGCGTGATTTAAACGCTAAGTTGAGAGGATTGTTGTCCAATGGGGTGCATCTCGTGAACTCTGGGAAATCAAGCCTTCGGCGCAGGCGTCAAAGCCAGAATATGCTGAGAGAACACGGCTACTGGAATCGGCGCTTCCTCAACTCGGATTCGCATACAGACTTGTCCTCGCAGAAGATTTAGCAAGGGAACCCCGGTTATCAAATGTGCTGCGACTGCTCAAATTCGGCCGCGCACCCGTGCCAGAACAGGCGAGAGAACAAATCCGGCGCGCCTTCGATACTCACGGAGTACTGACATGGGGAACTGTCCAGGAGGGTGCTCTGGGGCGGCACAGCCTAAATCACGTATGCCGCCTCATTCTTGAAGGGCAGGTTGGCATCAATCTCGAAGTTGCTCTTACAAAGGGAACCCCACTCGTTTGGGGAGCCGGAAGCCGGCTTGTTGAAGAAAGGGGTCAATAAATGGGTACGTCGGCGTTTCAGTCAGGTGCTCATATTGATATCGACGGCAAGCGCTACAGTTTGCTTCGCAGGGTTACCGATGACCAATGGCAGCTGGAGGATTTTCGTACCAAGCGCATCGTTGAGTATTCCAACAACGAACTTCAGAGCCAGTACGTAAGCGGCGAGTTGACTTTTGTAGCTAGGCAAAACCGCGAGAATCTGCATGGAAACGAGCAAACTCCTCAGCTGCTGTTCACCCCACAGCAATGGGAAGAAGCCAAGATGCGCCGGGCTTATGTTCATGCTGTGCTGGAAACCACCGGCACAAGAGCACAGATAGCGCCAATCGTTAAGGCGGTCTGGGAACGTATTCGAAAACCAGAAGCGATACCCGGGCTTTCCTCAGTATTACGCTGGAAATGCGCGTATCTCCGCTCCGGAAAAAATATTACGTCCCTAGTTGAGCAAACACACAAAAAGGGCAATGGGTCAGCACGCTACCCCCAAGAGGTTAGCGCCATTGTCCTGGCAGCGATTGATTCGGTGTACCTGACCCTGGAGAAAAACACAGTACAGGAAGTCATTGATAGGGTGACCGCACTTGTTAACAGGGAAAACCGCCTCCGGCCGGAGGGGTTGCAGCTTCCAACACCCACTCGTAGGTTTATCCGACGCGCCATAGACGCTATACCTGCATTCGACCGTTACTCTGCGCGTCATGGCCGAGTAGCCGCAACCAAGAAATTCCGGTCCGTTCAGGCCCATCGCACAACTTTGGCACCGCTTGAACGTGCGGAAATTGACCACACTCTGCTGGACTTGATGTGCATTGATGACCATACCGGGCTTCCGCTTGGCCGCCCGTATATCACAGCGTGCATCGACGATTACAGCCGCTGCCTTCTTGGTCTTTACGTCGGATTTGAACCGCCCAGCTATCTAACGGTCGCTCATTGCTTAAAACACGCCTTCTTGCCGAAAACTGACTTGGCAGAGAAATACCCCGGCATCAAAAACAGCTGGGATGCTCACGGTGTTATGCGCGAATTGGTAGTCGACAACGGTGCTGAATTCCACAGTGCCAGCCTGGAAAATGCGTGCTACTCCCTCGGCATCGAAATCCACTACTCTGCCCGAAAGACTCCGTGGTTCAAGGGGAAAATTGAACGGTTTCTGGGCACGCTCAACGGTGCTGTAGCTCATGGCAACCCAGGCACTACCTTCCGAAATATCTTCGATAAGGAAGAGTACGACCCCTCAAAACACGCGGTTATCCGCTTAGGCAAGCTGCAGGAAATTATCCGCATGTGGGTTGTGGACGTCTATCACCAGAAGATTCACCGAACCTTGAACGCGCCGCCAGCTATCGTCTGGCAAAACAGCATCCGCCCGGAAGACATTTTGCTCCCAGATGACCCGGCACAATTGGATGCCATCATGGGCCGCAGCGAAGAACGCCGCTTGACCCATAAGGGCATTGAAATAAATTGTATGTTCTACAACTCACCCGAACTGACTGACCTGCGTAGACAGTTCGGCGACAAGCTTGACGTAGAGATTCGAGTGAATGACGCCGACCTAGGCCAAATCATCGTGTTTTCGCCAGACAAAACCCAAATGTATACGGCCAATGTATTAACGCCTGAGTACGCAAACGGACTGTCCGCCTGGCAACACCGGGTTTGCAAGAAGTTCGCGGCGCAAGAATTGGAAAAGTACGACCCTACCGCATGGCTGGAAGCCAAGATGGCCATAGCGAGCCTCATTGAAGAAGAGTTCATGCATAAAAAGCAGAAGTCGCGGACAAAAATAGCTCGGTTCAAGGGCGAAAACCCGCCACTTCCGGCTGCGCGCCAAGTGATTCCGGCGCCAGAACCTGCGTCGCCGGCACCGAAAGCGGAGCCGCTTACCCATGAGGATATTGCCGTCCCACTTCCCAGCGACCGGCCGGCAAAACGATTTAAGCCTGTTTATCGTGAGCGGGGGCAAAGCATGATTGAGGCCGACCAGGCTGACATGCTGGGGGCAACTCATGGTTAACCTCAAGAATATCGTGGAGACCACCTTGGTTCCACATACAGCGTTTGAGGACGCAACACAGCGGCTGGAGCAGTGTTTCACCTATGCCGACGGCGCCAGCGAGCCAATCTGTATTGCGATAGTTGGTGAGTCCAGAACAGGCAAGAGCCGAGCTCTGGAGGAGTGTTTTACACGGCACCCGAAGGCCCGCAACTCTGAGGGCCTGACGGTTCCCATCTTACGGGTGAAGACTCCCTCCAAACCCACGGTCAAGGGATTGGCCGAGCTGATGCTGCGCGCGATGAACGACCCCAAGTTTGATACCGGCACCGAAAACGCCAAGACGCTGCGGTTACAAACGCTCATGCACAACACAGGCACCACGATGGTAATGATTGACGAGTTCCAGCACTTCTATGACAAGGGCTCCCATAAGGTCATGCACCATGTCGCTGACTGGCTGAAAATCCTTGTGGACGACAGCAAAGTGGCTTTGGTTGTCGCCGGGTTGCCGACTTGCCGGGCCGTGCTGGACCAAAACGAGCAATTAGCTGGGCGATTCCTCTCCCCCGTGTTCATGCCGCGATTCAATTGGCGCGATGATGACCAGCGAGAAGAGTTCATCGGCATTCTTGGTGCATTCCAGGATTCAATTGGTGCAGCTTTCGACCTACCCAGGCTAGATGGCCCGGAGATGGCATTTCGTTGTTACTGCGGTACGGGTGGACTGATTGGCTACCTGACCAAGTTCCTCAGACAGGCAATCTGGAATGCACTGGACGCAAACACCAAAACTATCGGGCTACCTGGGTTGTTGCGGGCGCATGACCAGGCAGTTTGGGCAAAGGACGGCCTTGTTTCACTCCCCAGCCCTTTCGCCAAAGGATTTTCCACGACGCCAACTGATGACTTGATTGCGCGTATCAAGCGAATTGGCACTCCCTCTGATGAATTACCCGCGCCGGTTCAGCGTCGGAGACGAGCGCCAGGTGTACCCGGAATTCAGGCAGTGTTATCGGCAAGCTGATGCTGGTACGTACACCATCTCACAAGCCCACAGAGAGCCTGCTCGGCTATGTGCTGCGGCTCTCCGAAGCCAATGGCTACGACACGCCTTGGCATGTTCTAACTTATGCCGGCCATAGTCAGAGCGAGATAGGTAGCCCCGGCATGCCAGTAGACAAACTACCCGCTGTGCTGGGTCTGCCTTGTGATGGCCTGGACCGCATCGCCTACTCAGTTCCCGATTCTGAAGGCGAGAGGAAGTACCTGCTACTTGGGCATCCGCTGGGCAAGCGGCTTAGCTATGACCCGCTTCGCCTGGACAAGCCTCAGTTTTGCCCGCATTGCGTAAAGGAACAGGGGTATATCGACGCATTCTTTGATTTGAGCCTTGCGGTTGCCTGCCCGACGCACCAATGCGCGCTGGTGTCCGAATGCCCGGCTTGTGGGAAGCCAATTAGCTGGTACAGGCCTGGCCTACTCACATGCAAATGCGGCGCTTCCTTGCATGTCGCTCCCACGGGGAAGGCCACGCCTGCGCTGGTGGACTTGATGGCCATACTCTGGGCGAAGCTCCACGGTAGTTCAATCGGACCTGATGAGATGCGTGCCGGGCTTCCAGTCAATGAACTGCTGGGCGCCTCTCTATATTCCTTGTTGTTGAAACTGCCAGCACTTGGTCGGTTAAACGCATCCGGTCCGGGCGCGGAGAGCCTGAGTCACTTCAACATGGCTGACCGTGCGGCATCGGTGCTTGCGGACTGGCCGAATGGCATTACTCGTCTCCTGCCGCGTATCCAGGCGGTAACCGATAGCGAGGTTCGGCTAATCGGTAGCCGCAAGTTGTTCAATCAGCTCTACAACCGGTTTTTCAATGAAAAGCATGCGGCTTCTGATTTCAACTGGTTGCAGGAGGAGGTTCTGCGCCACCGCTGGTTGAACGGTGATTTCATCAGGGGCGAGGAGCTGACGAGCAGCACAGTGACCAAAGCTGGGTTGGCCGACCTTCTCGGATTGTCCAAGGTTTCGTTAAATGAATGGGCGGACCAGGCTAGAGCAAATGGGGCGGGCAGCGGCACCGTACAAGTTCGCGCTGCGGCTGCTTACCTGGGAATGCCGGTTCGCGTTCTGCAGGTGTTACAAGCTAGTGGCCGCCTACCTCGCAGGCACGGTGCTGCACGTAGCGGCTGGTTTCACCTTGCTGACTTGGCGGCATTCCGGCGGGAGTTATTGGCACTGAGTCCCTTGATTGATGCGGAGCCGGAGTATGTGGCCGACTTAATAGATATGGCGAGGGTCCTGCGTGAAAGCCGCTTCCATTGCAGTGCGGGCAAGGCCCGTTTCGTGGAGGCTTATCTTGACGGAGCCATTGCTGCGGTTGGCCGTACCGGCGACACGCTGAAAGATGTTCTGTTTCGGCAGGCTGATGTGACCGCATACGTCGGCAGCAGCAGTGCTAAGGCTGCCGGAGATTCGGTATCCCAGAAGGAAGCCGCAGCAATCGTCGGATGCGATGCTCGTGGCCTGCCCGGCTTGATTGCTGCGGGGCACCTGATTGCAATACCTGGTCGTGAGGGACTTCGGGTCTCACGTGAGTCGATTGACAGGTTCGCGGCCCAGCATATTGCCCTTAGCTCTCTTGCCAAGGAGCTGGATACGAACTCCAAACGCTTGCTCCGTCTGTCCAAGGCTGGCGAGGTCCCCATCATGATGGTAGACGGTTCCCAATTGGGTCCGGTGCCATTCGTTGAGCGTGAGGAGGTAAGCACGCTGCTGCTCCTGTCACAACAATTCCCCGCCAGAAAACCTAATCCTGACTTCAAGCACAGGGCATTGATGGCGGTTAGCCAATACCTAGCTGAACTCAAGGCAAAGAATGAACCGCTGCCCCGTTGTGGAACCAATCCAAACAAGCGCGATATCGCCCAGGCATGCGGTCTTGACCGAAGCGTGTTCTATAACAACGACTCTGTCGTAGAGCTGGTCAACGACTTCGCTGAGGCGGAGCTCGTAAGTTAACCATGTACATTTTATGTATGCTACCAAAGCATGGCTCACCTGGTGAGCCTGATAGCTGCAAGAATAATAGCTGCCGTAGGCAAGCTTATCCTTAAGCGGATAAATACTAGGGAATAACCGCATCAAGATGCAGAGCCCGGTCGATTTGCCCGAACTAGTGACTATATGGGTATCGAAGTATTGGCTGAACGACTTGCTAACAATTTAGGCGAAACTTTTTGCTGTCAGATTTCAAATATCCTTATTCAAGGCACTCACATGTTCTTTGAGGCAGAAAGGTCTCATTTTTTCAGGCCGTTAACCGGGAAGCATCGGGAGATTTTCGTCTCATGCTTACGTACGTTGTACGAACGTATTAACGGCCCCAGCGCTGACTATTCACAGAGCCTAACCCGCGATGTCCTCCGCGAAATCCTAACACCCGTCATACAGGCTCACCTATCGGATACCCCCCTCGATTGCGCTGACGAGTCAGACAATTTCGAAGTGGATGGGGGTGACATTCCGCAGCAAGTCTCTAGTCTTATTCGTGCATTGCAGCGAGATGGCTGGCTGGAAGCTTATGGGGACCGCGCTGGGCTTGTAACTGCATATCGTTTTACCAGAGCTGGAAAATTGTTTTCTGAAGCCCTATGGTCACTGGATAAGCTCAGAAACAAAAGCCGACAAAGGAATGTTCGTAGTTGCCGAAACGCTTTGGAAGCAACACTCAAAAATCGCGATGCCTATGACCTCATTGATGCTTACGATTATGCGGAAAAGGTTATCAGTGACTTATCAGAAGGTGTTGACTACTTTCAGGAACTGGTCCGCCGATTGATGTCGGAAGCGTCCCAAACGCCTTGGGACGAGTTCATGGCCTTTCTCGATAATTTTGAGAAGGATTTTAAAAAGCAGCTGACCGCGGACAACGTTGAGCGGCATAGGCATGCCATTAGGGATGCGGTAAATCGTCTGCATGGCATCGAAGACGATGCATTCAGAGCGCTTGAGCAAAAACTAACCGATATAGCGTCATGGGCTGCTCAGGAACGTACCGGCCCAAGTACTTACCACTGGCTTTTAGAGCGTATTGAAGACATGGTGGAGGTTGCCTGCAATACCAAGAATCCTGAGCTTATCAAGGCCATGAGCATTTACATGCAGCGCGCCACGAGTATTGTTCAGCAGGCAATGATGCTGCGCAGCGGGCAAACCCGGCACGCATACAGCCGTGCCATCACCAAAGTTTCCGCGTTATCTGGGCAGGCGCAGACGCATCTGCTTGAAACCATCGGCGAGGCAATAGCCACAGCCGAAGTTAGGTTGCTTGACCCCGCTTCGTTCAAGCTCCGAACCATTGCGCAGCGTCGCCGCGCACTTACCGTCACTGCGCAACCGCGCATCACCCGGGAGGCACGGCTGGCTGCCGCACTGCATAGGGCAGAAGCTGGTGCCTTTGCGCTCTCCAACGAGGATGTGCTGACGACACTGCGAAGCGGATTGCGCCTAGTAGACCGCCCCCTGCGTCTCTCATCGCTTCCATGCGGAAATGCTACCGACATCCTGCAAGCGATGCAGGCTGTCGAGGCAGTGCGAAATGCTCCCAACCGCAACCTCAGAGCAACCAAGCTGCCGGCAAGGCTTACGTCCGAGTTTTATTCCGGTAACGACTATCTAATCGAGTTCACGTATGAACCTATCAAACCTGATTAAAGAACAGCTCGCCGCGGAAGGACTTACGCTAGACCGCTTTCGCGAATTGGTAGTCCGACTGTTTGCCTGGGGCGTCATGCTCCGAGAAGCAGAAAGCTCAGAGCAAAAAAACTACGATGACGTCCGCCGCATTGAAGGCCTGATTACGGAGTACTTCGCGGTCTCTGGGTTCCAACTCGTGCATGACCTAAAAAATGAGTGTTTCCGCCTTTACGCACCCGGCGCGTCGGTACCGGGGCTAGCGGCAGATGAGCTGGAGCCGGTTCCGTCGCTACGCGCAAGGCTGTCAGCTGACTTCGTTGCTGCCGCCCTGGCGTTGCGATTTCTGTTCCAGCAAGGACTGACCGAGGGGGGCGGCAAGCTGGCGGATACAGGTGATGTTCTGATTCGCTTTGACGAATTAGCAGCTACGCTGCAAACCCAGATTAAGCGGCCCCTACCAGAAACCGCCGGTGACCGCGACCGCCTGCTCAAGGACTTGAAGAGACACCGGATTATTCAATACAGCCCTAGCTTCAGCTTGAGCGACGAAGATGCGCTCATTGCCATTCGGCCCATCATTCTTGGGGTCATCAGCGAAGACACATTGGCTGCAGCCCTGGAAGCAGAAGGGCCTGTTGAGCTTCAAGAAGAAGCTAATTTGGAGGCTGCTGAATGAAATTAGACAAAGTCATCCTAGTCAACTGGGGTTCTCTACGTTCTGAGGAATACCCAATGGGAAACATGACCTTGCTCACGGGGCCTACTGGCTCCGGCAAGTCTTCGTTTCTGGATGCGCTGCAGACCGTAATGACGGCAGCCCACCAGAACCTGTTTAGTTATAACCCCGGGCAAGACGAAACCAACCAAGGCGCGCGCAATGGCAAGACCAAGCGCACGCTCTGGTCCTACATCGTTGGCGCGGAAGATAACCTGTTTTCCCGCCCGGACGGTGCGCATGGCTATATCGCCGCTGTTTTTAAGCCAGACGAGGGAGAAGATGGCAAGCCGTTCACCGCGTTGCTTGGTGCAGCCGCACGGGTTGACGGCTCGGGTGCCCGCCGGATAGCCGTACAGGAACGATTGGCGCTGCTCATCATAGACGATGCTGTTCTTGCCATGAGTGACCTCCGCGACGTTATGGTAGATGGTGCCTACCAAATTTACCCAGTGGAAAAAATTGAAGACCAGCTACGCCAGAAATATCCGCAGGTAACTAATTTCCGTGACTCAAAGCGTGAATACCTGTGCCAGCTATATGGCCGGTTTCGAGGACGCAAGTCAGTGTCCTTCCAGGAAGCAGAGCTGGCGGCCAAGGCATGGAGCCAGTCGATAGCACATAAGCCCATTGGCAGCGTAGATGAGCTAGTGAAGCAACAAATACTGGAACATGACCCACAGCAGCTTAGCCTTCGCATCTCGCAAATCAGCGACCTGATGCGTCAAATGCATGGATTACGTGTGGAGGGTGAGCGGCTTGACGCAAACGTAACCAAGCTTGAGCGGGTGGGAGAATCTATTCAACGCGTAACGCGCGGCTACGAAGCCGCAGTTCAATATCAGTTACTGTTTTCGCGCCGAGCATTGCAAGAAGACCAGCGCCTGATTAAGAAAGCACATCAGGCCATCAACGCGCTGGACAACAAGATTATCGAAGAAGGTACTCGGATTAAGGAATGGAAGCTTGGCCGTGACCAGCTCATGGAAAGCCAAATCCGTATTGAGGCAAAGTTGAGCGGGATTCCTGCAGTAGATGAAAAGCGTCGAATCGAAGAAAAACTGGTCACTGCTAGCGGAAGAGCCGGAAAAGCGCTCACCAGCCTCGCGTTAGCGCTGGAAACCGCTGGCATTCTGCAGGAAAGGGCGCGCGAAATCATCGGCATGGAGTTTCCGCCTGATGCGGAGAACCTAGCCGCTGCTGCAAGAGAGGTGGCCGCAGTGCTTGGTACGACGGGAGAATGGCCGTTGTCCGCCTACCTGGAACAGGCACGCGCTATGGGAAGCGAACGGCAAAATCCGCTCGACCTCCATACAGTCGCTAGCCAGGCAGAGCAACTCCGGGATATTTTCTCGCCGCTCCATACAGCCCTATACGGCACCCAATACAGCTTCGTAGCCGCAGTGCAGCAACAATCTGCCACCCTGAACGGCGCGCTGCATAAGGCGAGGGAGGTAGAAGGTGAGCTCGCCATTCGCATGACGGCACTGGCTGACGGTGGCACAGATTACCCCAACGAAATCGCCTATACCTTGCGCGTGATGAAGTCGGACTTGGCGGGTGCCGGTGTCCAAGTGCTATGCGATTTGGTCGACCCTGCTGGGTCGGCATGGCAGCCTGCGATTGAAGGCTACCTCGCGGGTGCTCGGTTCAATCTAATTGTCGACGTGGACTGGGAAGCTCGTGCCATTGAATTCGTTCGTCAGCACAACCTGAAGGCCAAGGTCATTCAGGGCAGCCTTTGCTTAAAGCATGCACGTGCTGAACGGGTTCCCGCAGATTCCATCATCCATGAGTTGCAAACCAGCCATCCAATCGCAAAGGCCTTTTTGGTAGAGCAGTATGGCCAAGTGGTCAAGGTTGGGAGCGTTGATGTGCTGCGCGATACCCCACGTGGTGTGATGCAGGATGGCAAATCATCCGGGGCACGCACCATGTTCGTGGCTGATGTGCGTGACCATCTGGTCTTTGGTAAGGAAGCCAAGCGGCTGGCCCGTGAACGAGTGATTGAAGCCCACAGGCAGGCGGACTTAACGCTGCGCTTGCTGCGCGGGCACCACCAGAACATTAACGCTTTGCTCGGGTTACTAGGTACTGCGTTTTTGCCAGACTTTTCGTCCGCTGCTGAGCTTGAAGCGGCCGCAAGGGATATCGCCACTGGGGAAGCGGACCTGGCTAGGCTCGACTTGAGCGAAGCAGCTGAGCTGGAGGCAGAAAAGAACTCCCTTAAGCTACAGGTAGAGTCCATGGATGACCTGATTTCAGCCGCCAACATGCAGATAGGCAAGCATACTGAAGCCATAACCGAGCAGTCCACGCTAGCTGCGAACCTGGAGTATGGCCTCTCTGCTAAGCATGAGCAGTTGGAGACGGATGAAGCACAGCTTCATCTGCTGTGTACGGTAAACGATGCCTTGGTTTACTCCCTACTCGAGGGAGGGGTGACCGCGCTACTGGATGCCGCCACCTTGGCTGGCTCACAGATTCAGGAACTTATCCGCAAAAATGGAGAGCAATCGCGAGAGGCTTATGGGGATGTCCGCGAAGAACTGGCGGTGTACAACCAGGACGCCCGCAGTGACGAGCAGCTCTACCTGCCACATGGTGAGGGTCAGCGGGGCTCGGACTTCGCACCGGTATTTGGTGCACTTGTGGCCCTGCGCAAGCAAGTGAAGGCGCAGCTCGATGTTCAGCGCGAAGTAGGGCTTCGGCAGAACCTGGATAAGCTCCGGCGCGCTGAGGCTTCATTTAACGACGTGTTTACCAAACAATTCTGCTACGAAATCCGCAACGCGGTCGACAGCGGGGTTAAGACCCTACGGGCGCTTAACGCTGAACTGGAACGACTGAAGTTCGGAGCTGACAAGTTTAAAATTGACTGGTCAACCTGGGTGCCGGAGTTTGAGGCTTACTACAAGTTCTTCAGCGCGGCATATGACCTCTCTGAATCCCAAGAGTCGGGCGATTTGTTCGGCGCAACAGCCCTTAATCCGGAGGAGGCTAAGGTGCGAGACCAACTCTCTGCTTTGCTCTTGGCCAACGACCAAGAGCGTGCACTGAAGGAATTGCAGCGCATAGCTGACTACCGCAACTACCGACGCTATGAGATTTGGAAGGAGTCTGACAGTGGCTCTAGGGTCGCGCTATCTGAGTGGGGCACGGGCTCTGGCGGCCAGCTAGAGACTCCTGCTTACATCGTACGGGCCGCAGTTGTAACCAATCGGCTCAAGCACTTCGAGAAGGGCATGAACCTGAAGATGCTAGTCAACGATGAGTCCTTCGCAAAGATGGATGAACGTCGGGCCCATGATGTCATCCGATTCATCCGTGACAGTCTTGGCATCCAACTCATCTGTGCGATGCCCAGCAAACATGCGGGTGCGCTCAAGCCAGAGTTCACAAAAGAATGGTCGTTCACGCGTACGGATGCTGAGGGAAATGGGGAAGTTGACTTCGTTTCTGAGGCAGACGAGCGCGACCTGAACCCGGACAAGCTTCGCGAACGGTGGGATGAACGGCGTCAGCAGGTGCGGACGCAAGCTCAGATTGCGTTCGAAGCCGCGGAGCAAGTTGCGGCATGACCCCTTTGTGGCTGGCAGACCCCGGGGTAAGACACCTACTTACTTATGTGGTTGACCGGTTGGACAGGGCCGAAGTAGCGGAGCGCGATGTGCGCGCCATCAAGCTAGACGCCAGAAGCTTCCCCGCCTTGTTCAACGCGGATTACGAGGCTGTCAAAGAACGCTATTGGGGCTGGCTCGCAGAGATGGCAGCTTGGGGCTGGTTCCAACTGAAGTTGGCCAGACATGCCCCAGGCCTAGCCGATTACGAGCTGTCGCCTCGCTTGGTGGTTGAGGATGAATCACGGATACGCCAAGCTCTTGGGCGCCCACACCGTATCCGGTCAACATCGGAGGTCTGGCGAGATGCGGTGTTTGCAAAACTGCTAGCCGCTGAAGATGTAAAAGAACAAGTGGCTCGGTCTCGGATGGACATTCCGGGGCGAGGCGCGGCGGAGATTGTCTCGCAGCTTAATCTGCTACCCACCTTGAGGGATGAGCCCCTGCTACTAAGGGAAGTTTCTGCGCGCTTGTTCTGGGGATTATCCAAGGTACTCGATGGCCGCCGCTGGCTGGTGAGCATCATTCTGGGAGTGGATGAGTGCCCCTTCCCCCAAATGCCGGTCCAGCTCCAGGTCTATTTGCCAAAGTCTGGGTTTGACGCTGTCCTGTTCATTGAGAATCAGGTGACATTCGAGAGCGCAGTTATGGATGAGACAAAGCGCTTTGCTGGTCTGGCCCTGGTGTTTTCATCGGGTTTTAAGGGCAGTGCTCGTCGACTAAGAACACCTTCTGGGGCATCTGTTTACTTTGCGGCAGCGGGTTCGCTGGAAGTCGCTGCTATCGACAAGTTTCAATCATGGCGGCGAGCGGTGCTCGACTTGCCCTGCTGGTTCTGGGGTGACCTTGATTATTCAGGGATGGGTATCTTGGCGTCATTACGTAATTCCTTCCGGGGAATAGGAGCCTGGGAGCCTGGCTATCAACCAATGTGGCATGCCTTAAGGCGCGGCGAAGGGCATGAACCCAAGTCCGCTAAGAAAGAGAACCAGATAGTATTAACCGCTACTGGCTGTTCCTATGCTGACCGAGTGCTACTTCCCGCGTTAGCTGACGCGGGGCTGTTCGTCGACCAAGAAGGTGTTGACCCAAGCTGGGACGGCTTGGATTTTCAGCCGACAGCCCACCAACCTCGGGCCCCTTGCTGATGATGGACTGGGCATCCCGGCGCCTGCCTGACGATTGCCACAAACGGTAGCGTGGGTGAGTGCTGACGTGGCGGTCCTGATTCCAAAGGTTCAAATCCAAATGGGTGCGCTGTTTTTTCTCGCAACGCTCATTCGCTGGGAGGGAAAGTTCAAGTACGGTTACGGCCGCAAGTGGGGCCTTGGCCGCATGAAGGCGTCAGAAGTGCGCCTGCCTGTTGCTGATAGCAGGATGCCGGATTGGCACTATATGCAGAAGGTTATTCAGGCGTTACCCTCGCAAGTGCAGCTGACGGCGGTTAGCGCCTAATGTCATAAGAATATGGGAGGCTAGTCTTGGCAAGAAAATCATCCGGTTTGCCTATCGTGGCCGTTGGCGTGTTGATTGCGCTAGCCGCAGCCGTTGAGGCCATAAAAAACTACTGGCCTGCACTGCTGGTAGTTGGAGGTGCTGGCCTAGCATTCTGGCTGTTCAAGAAGCCGGCAGCCCAGCCCTCCACGACTCCACAAGATAGCCCGGACTCCGTCAGGGTTTCCGTTCGTCCCAACCATGTCATGGTTGATACACCCTCTCGCTCAGCTCCAACGACTACAGCGCAGGATGGTGACAAACTGTGGTTACCCGAGGGTAAATCCACGTCTGTAGCGGGTTACTTTCTTGAAGGTGGACTTATCTACGTTGGCAAGGGCCTAGTTGGTGGTAACGGCTGGCAGCAAGACGCTGCGCTCATCGACCCTTCGCTTCCAGTTAGCAAGCAGATAGATGACTACTCGGTAAGAAACCTGAATTATTGGCCGTCATATGCGGAAGCCACCCCGGAGGCCAGGGCTGCGTATCTGAAGTGGCTGGCGAAGGGCAGGTCAGACCCACATGTGGATATGGGTTATGTGTTTTTGTATTTTTATGGACTGGAACGCCGTGCTCTAGTTGACGTTCTCCGCAGTGATGCTGCGAAAGAAGAGATTCCCACATTAATCCGTGAGGTAGAACGGCTATTAACCATCTATAGCGATAACGGCTCGTTTAGGCACTATGCCAATTCGCTAGTTGATTTTTTAAAGGCGGACCGAGTGCAAGCGTCCTGTTGGGAATCGCCGCCAAGCCTTTCCCGTCAGGGCGAGCTAACTTTCTCGCATCGTTACTGCCTGGGCCAGATATCCAACTCGCGAAAAGTGTTATCTGGAGAGTGGGCGTACGTCTGGCTACTTGGCGACCCTACTACGAGACTTAAAACTGCTGCACAGCGCTGCCCTGACGAGTTCAAGCGCGCATTTATTGGGCAGTACACCCGCGAGTTTAAGGCATCTCATTACACACAACTTCAACACCCCTGCGTAACATGCTGACTTTGCGTGAGAATCTGGGTGTGTGTCATGAGTTGGGCTGTGGAGGAATTCAAAGATATCGACCTGGGCGACCGACGCCTGAACAAACGCACGGTGTTGCTGGCCGAACGAATGGCGGCCAATCCGCTGGCCAGTATTCCGCAAGCCTGCGGCGGCTGGGCGGAAACCCAGGCGGCCTACCGCTTTCTGGCCCAGGACGACATCGACTGGGAAGACATCCTCACGCCGCACTGGCGAAGCGCCGAGGCACGCATGCGCGCCCATCCGGTCGTCCTTTGCCTTCAGGACACCACGGAACTGGATTTCAATGGACAGCGCATCGCCGGGCTGGGGCCGCTTTCCTACGAATCCCAGCGTGGCATGTATGTCCATCCCACCTACGCGGTTAGCCCCGAGCGAGAACCCTTGGGGGTGTTGGACGCCTGGATGTGGGCGCGCGAACCCAAGGATGCAAACGGACAGCGTGCCGGTCTGCTTGAAAGCACCCGCTGGACGGAAGGCTACATACGTGTTGCAGAACTGGCGGCCAGCATGCCGGACACCCGGCTGGTGTATGTGGCGGACCGAGAGGCCGACATCGTGGCCCTGATGGCGCAAGCCCGCGACCTGGGGAATCCAGCCGATTGGTTGATCCGTTCCCAGCACAACCGGACACTGCCCGAAGGGGGCAAGTTGTGGGCCAGCGTGACGGCTGGAGAGGCGTTGGGCGGCATCCGCTTCACGATGCCATCTCGGCAAGGACAGAAGGCGCGCGATGTACGGCAGCGCGTCTGGGTAAAACGGACGTCGGTATCTGACGGCAAGGGCGGCCGTGTTGAGGTGAGCTGTCTGGTGGCGCGGGAAGACGGCGCCCCCGAAGGCGTGAAACCGGTGGAATGGCGGCTGCTGACGAACCGACTGATTGAGACTTTTGAAGCGGCAACCGAACTGATCGACTGGTACCGGGCGCGTTGGGAGATCGAATTGTTCTTCCATGTCCTCAAGAATGGTTGCCGCGTGGAAGCGTTGCAGTTGAGCACGGTGGATCGCCTGGAACGGGCCTTGGCGCTGTTCATGGTGGTGGCATGGCGGATTGCCCGGCTCATGCGCCTGGGGCGCACCTGCCCCGATCTGGATGCGGCCTTGCTGTTTGAGCAGGATGAGTGGCAGGCGGCTTATATTCTGAATCGGAAGAAGGTGCCCAAGACCCCGCCCAGACTGAATGAGGTGGTACGCCTGGTGGCCATGCTCGGCGGCTTCCTGGCGCGCAAAGGCGACGGCGAGCCGGGCGTGAAGACCATTTGGCTCGGCCTTCAACGCGTCGTCGATTTCGCCGCTGGGATCAGGTTCGCTCGGGAGGCTCATGCGCTATGAGTTGTGTGTAATGGGATG
>JAUYET010000071.1 GCA_030691265.1 Pseudomonadota bacterium | reverse complement strand
CTAAACGGCTAACCGGTAGGGTGCGCCGCGCGCACCGCTTCTTATCGAACCAGCTAGAATCAAAGCATCCCACCGAGGTCTTCATCATGCGCACAACCGCTTTTCTTCTTGCCGGCATACTGATCGCCGTCCCGGCACTTGTCGGCAACACCTTTGCCGCCGACAAATCCACGCGCCTGGAGCCGTTGCCGAACATTCCGCCGCCGCCCGGCATGGTCGATCCCGACATGGAACCGCAGATCACCATCACCCAGCGCGGCGATGACCGCATCGAAGAGTTCCGCGTCAAAGGGCGTCTCTACATGATCAAGGTCACGCCGCCGCACGGCAAAGCGTACTTTCTGATCGACCAGCGCGGCGATGGCCAGATGCGCAAGTACGACGATCTGTCGCCGAACTTCCAGGTTCCGCTCTGGGTCATCCATACGTTTTGATGTCTTCGCTTCAATCACCAACGCGCCGCCTTGATTTTGCGTTTCAGGCGGCGTTTTTTCAGATTTCGTATCCATGACCCCGCTCACCATTTCCCGCCCTCCCTCTAGCGCAGGCGTGGTCTGGGTAAAAACCGGCTGGCGTCTGTTCATGCTGGCGCCGGTGCCCTGGACCGGCATGACCGCGCTGGTCTTTCTGGTGCTGATGGCGGTGAGCCTGGTGCCCGTGCTCGGCGTGCTGGCCGTACATGTACTTTCGCCCTTCATCGTCGCCGGTTATCTGGCGGCCAGCCGCGGCGGCAGCACCGGCGAGCCGATTTCCTTCATCTATCTGGGCGCCGGTTGGCGTGAAGGCCGCAATAACTTGCTGGTGATCGGCGCGCTTTACATGTCGGCGACCCTGCTGATCTTCTATCTGGTGAAATATTTCACCGGCGGCGATATGGAAGTCTTGCTGCAACAGACCCAGAACCCGGCGACCCTGACTCCGGAACAGGCGGAACAGATGCTGGCGACCGCGTTGCCGGCGATGGGTCTGGGTTCGCTGCTGTTCGCGCCGCTGCTGATGGCGACCTGGTTCGCGCCCGGCCTGGTGTTGTTCGAAGGTTTTCCCGCCGGCAACGCCCTCTGGTGGAGCCTGTGGGCATGCTGGGTGAACTGGCGGCCGATCCTGCTCTACAGCCTGATTCTGGGTGTCGCCGGCATGCTCGCGCTGATGCTTCCATTCGGCCTCGGCTTGCTGATTTTCCTGCCCTGGACACTGACCTCGACCTACGCCGCCTATCAGGACATCTTCAGTCCCGCCAGCAAGCCCGACGGGGTCTCCGAGTTGGCATGAAAACCCCATTCCGCCTGCTCCTGCTGGGTGTTTTCCTGCTTGCCCCGATTGCAACGACCTCGGCGGCGGAACCGGTCAAATTCGGCGACGCGCTATATGCCAAATTCCAGCATGCCCGCTGCCTGCAATGCCATCAGTTCAACAGCCGCCGCAATAACGGTCGCGCCTACGCCTCGCACCGCTCGCGCTATCTCTGCGACAACTGCCATACCCCCCGGATCACCGGCCTGCCGCGAGGCGAATGGATGGCGCCGCACGAAAGAATGGACTGGACCGGACTGAGCGCGCGCGATACCTGTCTGATCGCCAAACGCAACCTGGGCGTCGGCGACGTCAACCGCAAATTGGTCGAGCACATGCTGCATGATGGCCGCGTCCACTGGGCGCTGGATAACGGCATGACGCCGAACGGGAAATTCCCCTCGGTGCCCGGCGGTTCCGATGAATGGGCGCGCGATGTGCGCGCCTGGGCCGAGAGCGGCATGTTCTGCGAGTAATACCGCCGGCCTGACACCACAAAACACCAGGGAGAATCAGGATGGCGATCACCGATTGGCCGGCAGGCGAACGGCCACGCGAGAAATTGCTGGAGCGGGGTGCGGCCGCTTTGTCAGACGCGGAATTGCTGGCAATTTTTTTGCGCGTCGGCGTGACAGGTAAAAGCGCGGTCGACCTGGCGCGCGATCTGCTGGAACACTTCAACGGACTCAACCACTTGTTCGCTTCAGGCCAAGCCGAATTCAGCGCCTTCCACGGCATGGGGCCCGCCAAATACGCGCAACTACAGGCGGTGCTGGAAATGGCCAAGCGCGCGTTAGGCGAGGAAATGCGCCAGGGCGACGCCTTGAATTCGCCGCAGACGGTGCGCGATTACCTGCAACTGAAGCTGCGCGGCCTCGGCCACGAAGTCTTCGTGGTCGTGTTTCTCGATAGCCAGAACCGCGTGCTGGCGGCCCCCGAAATGTTTCGCGGCACGCTGACGCAAACCTCGGTTCACCCGCGTGAAATCGTCAAACAAGCATTGGCCTGGAACGCCGCCGGCGTCATCCTGGCGCATAACCACCCTTCCGGCGTGGCCGAACCCAGTCAGGCCGACCGCTGGCTCACCGATCAGCTGAAAGCCGCGCTGGGCCTGGTGGATGTGAAAGTTCTCGACCACTTCATCGTCGCCGGCAAAGACGGTTTATCGTTCGCCGAACGCGGTTGGCTTTGACTGCTGCAATGCCGCTGTGATATAAACGTCGGCTTTCCGATTCAGCCATTTTAAGAGGTAATCGCTCATGGCACGTGTATGTCAGGTCACCGGCAAGAAGCCGATGGTGGGGAACAATGTGTCCCACGCCAACAACAGAACCAAGCGTCGTTTTCTGCCCAATCTCCAATACCGCCGTTTCTGGGTGGAAAGTGAGAACACTTGGGTTCGTCTGCGTCTTTCCAATGCCGGCCTGCGTCTGATCGACAAAAAAGGCATCGATGTCGTCTTGGCCGATCTTCGCGCCAGCGGCGTACTCTGATAGGAGCCCATCATGGCTAAAGGCGGACGCGAAAAAATCAAACTGGAGTCCACTGCGGGCACCGGCCACTTCTACACCACCACCAAGAACAAGAAGACCATGCCCGGCAAGATGGAGATCAGCAAGTTCGATCCCGTCGTGCGCAAGCATGTGGCTTACAAAGAAACCAAGCTGAAGTAATAAGCTTGATCGCAATAAAAAACCCCGCTTCGGCGGGGTTTTTTATTGCCTGCGTATTACATCAGAACAATCTCGTAGGGTGCGCCGTGCGCACCTTTAAAAGTGAATCGGTGCGCACGGCGCACCCTACCTCACCCCACCTTCGGCAAGCGCGCCAGCGCCGCTTCGATCTCGTGCTCGGGATAGGCGAAATCCTCCAGTTGGCCGGAGAAATAACGGTCATAAGACGCCATGTCGAAATGGCCGTGGCCGGAGAGATTGAAGAACAGCGTCTTCGGCTCGCCGGTCTCCTTGCAGCGCAGCGCCTCATCGATACAGGCGCGGATGGCGTGGCACGATTCCGGCGCCGGGATGATGCCTTCCGAGCGCGCGAAGGTGACGCCGGCTTCGAACGTCGCCACCTGCGGCACCGCCACCGCCTCGATCATCTTCTCGTGATAGAGCTGCGACACCAGCGGCGAATCGCCGTGGTAACGCAGGCCGCCGGCGTGGATGCCGGGCGGCATGAAATCGTGGCCGAGGGTGTACATCAACATCAACGGCGTCAGCCCGACGGCATCGCCGAAGTCGTAGGCGTAGTGACCGCGCGTCAGCGTCGGGCAGGAAGTCGGCTCGGCCGCCACCAGACGCAGATTCTTCGCACGCGGGTCGCCCGCTGCCTTGTCGGCCAGGAACGGGAAGGCGGTGCCGGCGAAGTTGGAACCGCCGCCGCAGCAGGCGAACACCATGTCCGGATAGGCGCCGATCTTGTCGAACTGCTTCTTGGCTTCCAGACCAATGATGGTCTGGTGATGGCAGACGTGATTCAACACCGAGCCCAGCGCGTAGTTGGTATCCGGCCGGCTGGCGGCTTCTTCCACCGCTTCCGAGATGGCGATGCCGAGGCTGCCATTGGATTCCGGGTCCAGCTCCAGAATCTTGCGGCCGGTCACGGTATGCGGCGACGGGCTGGCGAACACTTCGGCGCCCCAGGTCTGCATCATCGAGCGGCGATACGGCTTCTGGTCGTAGGAAATCTTCACCATGTAGACGCGCACGTCGATGCCGAACATCTGCCCGGCCAGCGCCAGCGAGCAGCCCCACTGGCCGGCGCCGGTCTCGGTGGCCAGCCGCTTGATACCGGCCTGCGCGTTGTAATAGGCCTGCGCGATGGAGGTGTTGACCTTGTGCGAACCGGCCGGCGACACGCCCTCGTATTTGTAATAAATCTTCGCCGGCGTGCCCAACGCCGCTTCCAGCCGGTGCGCGCGGAACATCGGCGACGGCCGATACAAACGGTAGGCCTCGCGCACCGGCTCGGGAATCGGCAGCCAGCGTTCCGCCGAGACTTCCTGTTCGATCAGCGCCATCGGGAAAATCGCCGCCAGCGCTTCCGGGCCGATCGGCTTGCCGTCAGGCCCGAGTGGTGGCGCCGGCTTGTTGGGCATGTCCGCCACCACGTTGTACCAATGCGTCGGAATGTCGGATTCTTCGAGCAAAATCTTGGTTTGCGGCATTGCGATCTCCGGGATTAGAGGGTGAATCCTTGCTGGCGCCGGGCCACTATACTCGCGCGACCCGCCTCCTGAAATTGACCATGCCCACGCTCGATCTCACCGAACACACGCTCGACTCCCGCGACGAATACCAGGGCCGCCTGCTGCACGTCAAAAAAGACCGTGTGCGCCTGCCCAACGGCGCCGAATCCAGCCGCGAATACATCGTCCACCCGGGGGCTGCGGTGATCCTGCCGATCTTCGACAACGGCGACATCCTGCTCGAACGCCAGCACCGCTACCCGCTGCACCGCGACTTCATCGAACTGCCCGCCGGAAAATTCGACCCGGATGAAAGCGAACTCGCCTGCGCACAACGCGAATTGCAGGAAGAAACCGGCTACCTGGCGCGCGCATGGCGCGAACTGCCCACCTTCTACCCGTGCATCGGCTATTCCGACGAACGCCTGGTCTATTTCCTCGCCCAGGGCCTGGAATTCAGCGGCGAAAACATGGACGAAGACGAGTTCCTGGAAATCCTGCGCGTGCCGTTTGCCGAAGCGATGGCGATGGTCGGCGACGGCCGCATCAATGAAGCGAAGACGGTGATGGGCTTGCTCTGGTTTGAGCGGTTCGGGTGTAGCGAATAGCTGAAAACCCTATTTCTACGCGTATCCTGGCCGATCAAAACAAGGAAACCCCGGAACATGACCACGCTATTCAGCCCCCTCAAACTTGGGGCAATCACTGCCCCGAATCGCATCTTCATGGCCCCTCTCACGCGCTGCCGGGCCAATGCCGAGCACGTCCCCACGCCTTTAATGGCGGAACATTACGCCCAGCGAGCCAGCGCTGGACTGATCATTGCCGAAGCCACCATGGCCATGGAGGGCAATTCCTCGTTCTGGATGGAGCCCGGCATCTACTCGACCGCACAAATCGCCGGCTGGAAGCAGATCACCGAGACGGTGCACGCAGCGGGTGGCCGCATCTTCCTGCAGATCTGGCATGGCGGACGCGCCTGCCATCCGCTGCTCAACCAGGGCGCCCAACCTGTTGGCCCCAGCCCGATAGCGATTACGGGCGATGAAGTGCATACGCCGCAGGGAAAGCAGCCCTATGTCATTCCTCGCGAACTTCGCGATGACGAGCTGCCCGGCATCGTCGCGGGATTCAAAAAGGCTGCCGAGAATGCCAAGGCCGCAGGCTTCGATGGCGTCGAGGTGCATGCTGCAAACGGCTACTTGCTGGACGAGTTTCTGCGCGATGGCGCGAACAAGCGCCTCGGCCCCTACGGCGGCTGCGTTGAAAACCGGGCGCGGCTGATGTTCGAGGTGATCGAAGCCATCAGCAGCGTCTGGGGTAGCGATCGGGTCGGACTGCGCATTTCTCCGCTCAACAGCTACAACAGCATGCTTGATAGCGATCCGATCGGACTCGCGACATGGCTTGCCGGCCGGCTCAACGATTTTGACCTGGCTTATCTTCACGTCATGCGCAGCGATTTCTTCCAGCAGCAAAGCGGTGACGTGATGACGCCTGTGCGGGCAAATTACAAAGGCGTGCTGGTCGGCAATATGGGCTACACGGCCGACGAAGCGGAGCAGGCCATTGCCGATGGAAAACTCGATGCCGTCGCCTTTGGCGCCAGTTTCCTGGCCAATCCCGATCTGCCGGCCCGGATCAAAGCCGGCGCACCGCTGAATCAGCCCGACCCCGCCACTTTCTACACGCCGGGACCGGCAGGCTATACGGACTATCCAGGATTGGGCTCCTGACCAGGCCACAGGCTGACAAGATGGCGAAACGCCTGTTCAGTTGATCCTGAAAACCGCAGTTGAAGCGCTCGTAGGTGCGAATTTATTCGCACCATCAAGGACTTCGGTGCGAATAAATTCGCACCTACAGATATCTCGCAACACATTGAATCGTAATAAATTTATCCGTCAACTGAGGTTTTCAGGTTGATGCCGGATAGCAAAAAAATGGGCCGGCAATCATTGCCGGCCCATTTTTACTTGCCGCAAAAACCAGTGACTTACATCTCTTCGCCGTGCTTGGCCAGGTATTCGGCCACACCGGCAGTGCTGGCCTTCATGCCTTCATCGCCATTCTTCCAGCCGGCGGGGCAGACTTCGCCGTGTTCTTCGTGGAATTGCAGGGCGTCCACCATGCGGATCATCTCGTCGATGTCGCGGCCCAGCGGCAGGTCGTTGACGACCTGATGGCGCACCATGCCGTTCTTGTCGATCAGGAAAGAGCCGCGGAAGGCGACGCCGCCCTCGGCTTCAACGTCGTAGGCCTTGCAGATTTCGTGCTTGATGTCGGCCACCAGCGGATAACCCACCTTGCCGATGCCGCCGTTGTTGACGGCGGTGTTCTTCCAGGCCAGATGCGAGAACTGCGAGTCGATCGAGACGCCGATCACTTCCACGCCGCGCTTCTTGAACTCGGGCAGACGATGGTCGAAGGCCAGCAGTTCGGACGGGCAGACGAAGGTGAAGTCGAGCGGGTAGAAGAAGATGACGGCGGGCTTGCCCTTGATATGGGCGGACAGATTGAAATTTTCGTTGAAATCGTTGTCACCCATGACGGCGACAGCGGTGAAATCGGGGGCTTGCTTACCAACCAGAACAGCCATGATGTTTGCCTTTTTGCAAGGTGAGAGAAAAGTTTGGGGGGAAATGGGTCGTTGCATCCGGATACCGGACTGGACTAATTCTAACCGCGGTACGAAGTGTCGATAAAGCGGCAGACAAATCCAGCCTAATTTGGCAACTTATTTGGCGGCCGCCTTGATCGCCAACAACTCAACGGCCTGTTCGAGGGTCACGGAGTCGGGGTTCATGTCCTTGGGCAAGGTGGCGTTGAGCTTGCCGTGCTGGACATAAGGGCCGAAGCGACCGGATTTGAGGCTGATCGGTTTGCCATCGCCGGGGTGCGCACCGAGTTCCTTGCCCGGCGCCGGCGCAGCGCGTTTGCTGGCGCCTTCGCCACGCGGCTCGAATTCGAAGCTGACCTTGCCGGTCTTGTCACGCACCAGGAAGGCGGGGAACGTGCGGCGGGTGCGGGCGGAGACGAAGCCGGTCAATAGATCGGTCTTGCCTTCGGCCAACAGCTTTTGCATCTGCTCGCGCTCCACCGGCTGTTGCAGGATCAGCTTGCCGCTGCGGAAATCGCACGCCTTCTCCGGCCCGACGCTGCGTTCGCAGACGAACGAATTGCCATGTTCGTAAACCGCCGCGCCGCACTTGGGACACGCACCCAGGCTTTCCTGGCCGGAGAAATCGACGGGTTCGGCTGCTTCGCCTTCGCGCGGCTGGCCGAAATCGAATTCCGGCGACTTGTCGTCGTTGAGGCGGATCTCGGCATCGAATGGACGCCCCATCTTGTTTCTGAAACCAGTCAGCGGGCCGATCTTGCCTACGCTCAACAAGGCTTCCATTTCGGCCACTTCGAACTGGCGGCTGGCGACGATCTTCCAGGCGCTCCAGTCGCAGGCCTGGCAGGCGAATTTCTTGTAGTTCTCTTTCACCACGCCGCCGCATTTCGGACACGGCGTCTTCAGTGTGGCGAAGTCGCCCGGAACCGTATCGGACTCATAGCGTTTGGCGCGATCGACGATGTCTTGCGTGAGGGCGCTGATGTGGCCCATGAACTCCTCGCGCGAAAGCTTGCCTTTCTCCATCTGCGCCAGCTTGTATTCCCAGCCGCCGGTGAGTTCCGGCGAAGTCAGTTCTTTGACGCCAAGACCGCGCAACAGGGTGACCAGCGAAAAGGCTTTCGCGGTGGGGATCAGATCACGGCCTTCACGATGCAGGTAGACCTCCGAGATCAGGTTCTCGATGATCTGCGCCCGCGTCGCCGGCGTGCCGAGGCCGCGCCCCGCCATCGCTGCGCGCAGCTCCTCGTCTTCCATCATCTTGCCGGCGCCTTCCATCGCGGAAAGCAGCGTGGCTTCGTTGAACCGCGCGGGCGGCCGGGTGGAGGTGGCCTTGATGTCCACCGATTTCGTAGCCAGCGTTTCGCCCGCGACGATGGGCGCCAGGGACGGGCCGCCGCCCCCCTCTTCATCCTCGACGGCGGCCTCCTTGCCGTATACCGCCAGCCAGCCGGGGTTCACCAGCACCTTGCCTTCGGTCTTGAAGGCATGCTCGGCGATACGCGTGATGCGGGTGGTGATCGAGTATTCCGCCGCCGGGTAGAACACCGCCAGGAAGCGACGGGTGACCAGGTCGTAGAGTTTCTGTTCGATCTCGTTGAGCGACTTGGGCGGCGTGCCGGTGGGGATGATGGCGAAGTGATCGGAAATCTTGGCGTTGTTGAAGATGCGCTTGTTGAGCGGCTTTTTCTCGCTCAGCCAATCCTTTTCCAGGATGTTGGCGGCCAGCGGCGCGTATTCCTCGGGCAAGTTAGCCAGCACTTCCTTGACCGTGGGCAGATAGTCCTCGGGCAGCGCGCGTGCGTCGGTCCGCGGGTAGGTCAGCACCTTGTGCTTTTCGTACAGCGCCTGCGCCAGGCCCAGCGTGGTCTTGGCGGAGAAGCCGAAACGGCCGTTGGCTTCGCGTTGCAGGCTGGTCAGATCGTAGAGCAGCGGCGACAGTTGGCTGGACGGCTTGGTTTCTTCTTCCGCCTTGGCGGGCTGGCCCAGACAGGCGGCGCGTATCGCTTCGGCGCGCGGCTGTTCCCACAGGCGATAGGCGGTGGCGTGTTCGTCGTCTTCGACTTTTTTGAACTTCTCGTCGAACCAGCGTCCGCTGTATTCGCCTTTCTCGCCGCCAAAGCGGGCTTCCAGTTCCCAATAGGCGCGCGGTACGAAGCGGCGGATGCGTTCTTCGCGCTCGACCATGATGGCCAGGGTGGGCGTCTGCACGCGACCGACGGTGGTGAGGTGGAAGCCGCCGGTCTTGGAGTTGAAGGCAGTCATGGCGCGGGTGCCATTGATGCCGATCAGCCAGTCGCTTTCCGCGCGGCTGATCGCGGCGGCGCGCAGGCCAGCCATTTCGGAGGCCTCCCGCAGAGAATTGAAGCCGTCGCGGATGGCGCCCTGGGTCATGGATTGCAACCACAAACGGCGCACCGCCTTCTTGGTGCCGCTGTGCTGGGCGATGTAATTGAAGATCAACTCGCCCTCACGCCCCGCGTCACAGGCGTTGATCAGGCCATCGACATCCTTGCGTTTGATCAGGCGGGTCAGCATCTTCAAGCGGTCTTCGGTCTTCTCGACCGGCTTCAGCGCGAAGTGCGGCGGAATCACCGGCAAATTCGCGAACGACCACTTGCCGCGCTTGACCTCGAACTCCGCCGGCAAGGTCAGCTCCAGCAGGTGGCCGACGGCGGAAGACAGCACGTAATGTTCAGACTCGAAATAGTCTTTTTCTTTGGTGAAGCCGCCCAGCGCACGGGCGATGTCCTGAGCAACCGAGGGTTTCTCGGCGATGATGAGTTGTTTGGACACAGAAGAGGCTCGTAAAGGGCTTGTTAGGGCTCGTTAATGGAGGGTGGGCTGCCAACCGCCGTCTTCACCGTCATCGTCACCGAAGTCATCGCTGCCGCGTACCAGATCTTCCAGCCAGAGCACGTCGCCAGCGCCTTTGAGCTTCCACAGCGCAAGCAAGGCGATCCACTTGATGCGGTCGGCGGATACCTCGATGTCGGTCAACGCCAGGGCGCGCTCAATGATCCATTCACGCGCATGCACCGACAGCAGGCCGGAGCCTTCCAGGAAAGTCAGGAAACCTCGGCCCTCAGTGGCCAGCCGGCTGACTTCGTGGTCGTTGTAGATACGCATGGCGGGATGATCTGTCTGGCTTTCGTCGGCGCCCAGATCGTCGAGGGCAGAGAGCCAATCGAGGGCTTCGCCAATCGCCTCGTCTTCGAAACCGGCGGCCGAAAGCTTGCGCGACAGATGCGCCGGATCCGGGAAATGTTCGGACAAAAGGTAGGTGTCGTAGAGATAAAGAAGAATGTCGAACATCGTCAGAACAGTCGTTGATAAAGGCCGCCAGGCAGCTTGGCGACAGTGCCATCCATTTCGGCCGCGAGAAGCTTGACCGAGACATCCTCCACCGTCAAGCCGAGCCGGGAAGCCAGTTGATCGAGGATCAACGGACCGCCGGCAAGCGTTTCGAGCAAGATATCGCCGCCGCCAACCTGTGCTACGACAGGCGTAGACGCAGGCAAAACCCGGCCCAGTTCTTCCAGCACATCGGATGCCGATTCGACCAGTTTCGCGCCCTGCTTGATCAGCCGGTGGCAGCCTTTGGCGAGCGTGGAATGAATCGAACCGGGCAACGCGAAGACTTCACGCCCTTGTTCCGAGGCCAGCCGCGCGGTGATCAGCGAACCGCTTTCCAGCGCCGCCTCGATCACCAGCACGCCCAGACTCAAGCCGCTGATGATGCGATTACGGCGCGGGAAGTGGCCGCTCTTCGGCGGCGTGCCGATGGGAAACTCCGAGACGATGGCGCCTTCCGCCGCGAGCCGGTGCGCCAGCGCCTTGTTGCGCGCCGGATACACCCGGTCCAGCCCGGTACCGACCACCGCGACGCTGCTGGCCAAACCAGCCAGACCGCCGGTATGCGCCGCCGTATCGATGCCCAGGGCGAGGCCGCTGACGATGGTCAGTCCGGCTTCCGACAACACCCGGGCGAACGCTTCGGCGTCGCGCAATCCTTGCGGCGAGGCATGCCGGCTGCCGACGATGGCCAGCATGGGGCGGGCGAGCCAGGCCGGATCGCCTTTGACGTAGAGCCAGGCGGGCGGCGCGGCCAGATCGCGTAACGCCGCCGGGTACTCGGGATCGAGCCAGGTGAGCAGATGGTTATCGGGCTGTGCCAGCCAAGCGAGGCCCGGTTGCAACGTGGCGGCATCGACGCCCTGCACGATGGCGCGCGCCAAAGACGCACTGACCACCCGTTCCAGTTGTGCGCTGCGCGCGGCAAGGATCTCCGCCGGACTGGCGAATGCCTGCAACAAACGCTGCGCGGCATCCGGCCCGAGACCCGGGATGGCTTCGAGTGTCAGCCAGTCGCTGGCATCGGCGCGCACTGGCAATTTATGCGCGGACTATCAAGGGTTGCGTGCAATGTCGCCTACCGTCACCGGCTCGATGCCCTTCATGACCAGGGCGTAAGACACCTTGTTGAACACGCGGTAAACGAAGGCCAGTCCGTTGCGCGTCTCCGGCAGCGCGGTTTTGTCGTTCTTGTCCTGCTTGCAATCTTCGGCATGACCGCGCCCGCCGCCGGCCAGGAAAGCGATTTTCTCGGCGCGTATGCATTTCGGGTCGGCCACCGAACGGCCAGCGCGGAACAATGCCAGTACATGGCCGTCTTCCAGGCCATCGCGCGTGCCTTTATCCAGCACCAGCGTCATCCAGGTGCCGGCATAAAGCGGGCCGCCCAATGCGGCAACGACCTTGGCCTGAATGGGTTTTTCCGGCGCGTGCGGCATGTATTGCGGCGGCTCGGATTTCCAGGCCGGCACCAGGCGATCGCGCTCCAGCACTTCCTGTTCGGTACGCAAAATACGCACCACCTGGGGGTCGCCCGGCGTCTCGGTGCGCGCATCGGCGATATGGATCATTTCGTAGGCCAACACCTCTTTCGGGTTGTCCGGGTTCTTCAACGCCTGGCCCAGACGCACCACGCGCCAATCGACGATGTCGGCCTCCGCCTTGCTGGCGTAGACCCGGTCGCCGGGCCCGAACATCACGCGCGCATCGCTCGAACCCAGGATCATCGGCGCCTTGACCAGATCGGTGGGATCGCCGACGCCGCCCTTGCTCAGCAGCGGCGTAATGGCCTTGACCGGAATCGCCGGAATGCCGGCTTCCTTGATGATGATGGGCTCGCCGCGGATTGAAGGTGACAACTTGACCGTCTCGTTGAAGCGGCCGCTGGATTGCAGCGACAAGCGCGGCCTGCCGCCTTCCATGCTCAACAACACGACATCGCCGGGGTAAATCAGATGCGGGTTCTTGATCTGCTCCTTGTTGAATCCCCAGACCTCGGGCCACTTCCAGGGATCTTTCAGGAATTTCTCGGAGATATCCCAAAGGGTGTCGCCCTTGCCCACGACATGGCGGTCGGGCGGATTGTCCTGCAGACGGATTTCATCGGCCTGAGCCTCACCCCAATGCGGAGCGCTCAGGACAGAACTCAAACCCAAAGCGGCGATCAATAAGAGAGTACGCATGTTCCTGCCCTTCATGGATGGCGGCGGCGGGTATCACCGCGCCGTTATAATTCAGACGCCAGAAAGCTTAAACCCCAAAAAGCTTAAACCACTTTGCCCGAATTTGACCTTCTTTAGCCCCCATATCAAGCGCCGACACTCAACATGGCCCTGCTAAAAATCCTGCACTACCCCGACCCGCGTCTGCATACCGTGGCCAAACCGGTGACTGAAGTCACCGCTGAAATCCGCCAGCTTGCCGCCGACATGGCCGAAACCATGTATGCCGCACCCGGAATCGGCCTGGCCGCGACTCAGATCGATCGCCACATCCGCATGCTGGTGGTCGATGTCAGCGAAGAGAAAAACAGCCTCCTCACCCTCATCAATCCGCGTCTTCTATTGAAAGAAGGCGAGTCGGTGCGTGAAGAAGGCTGCTTGTCCGTCCCCGGCATCTACGACAAGGTCACGCGCGCCGAGCACATCCGCGTGCAAGCCACCCATCTCGATGGAAAAATCTTCGAACTCGACGCAACCGGCCTGCTCGCCATCTGCATCCAGCACGAAATCGACCATCTCGACGGCAAGGTATTCGTCGAATACCTGTCCCGCCTCAAGCAGGCGCGCATCAAACGCAAGCTGACCAAGCAAGCGCTGGAAGCGATGTGAGGTTGATCTTCGCCGGCACCCCGGAATTCGCCGCGCTGGCGCTGCAAGCGCTGATCGACGCCGGACACGAAATCCCGCTCGTGCTGACCCAGCCCGACCGCCCGGCCGGACGCGGCATGAAGCTGAAGATGAGCCCGGTGAAGGAAGTCGCGCTGGCGCATGGTCTCAACGTCGCGCAACCGGAAAACCTGAAAACCGACGCTGCCCGCCAGCCCATCCTCGACGCCCGCGCCGACCTGATGATCGTCGCCGCTTATGGGCTGATCCTGCCGCAAAGCGCGTTGGACATGCCCCGGCTGGGCTGCGTCAACATCCATGCCTCGCTGCTGCCGCGCTGGCGCGGCGCCGCACCCATTCACCGCGCCATCGAAGCGGGCGACAGCGAAACCGGCATCACCCTGATGCAGATGGACAAGGGCCTCGACACCGGCGCGATGCTGGCCCGCGCCGCGTTGACTATCTTGCCCGACGACACCACCGGCAGTCTGCACGACCGCCTGGCAGCACTCGGCGCGCGTGAAATCGTGCGCCTGCTGCCCAACCTGGCGGCCGGCAAAGTCAGCCCCACGCCGCAAGACGACGCGCTGACCAACTACGCCGCCAAAATCAGCAAGGAAGAAGCCCGCCTCGACTGGAGCCGCCCGGCGGCAGAACTGGAGCGGAAAATCCGCGCCTTCAACCCCTTCCCCGGCGCCTATGGATTGCTTGACGATGGGCTTTCAAACCAAGCGCCACTGAAAATCTGGCAAGCCCGGCCGGTAGCGGGAGCAGGCACACCCGGCCGCATCCTGGCGCTGACCGACGGCGAAATGCACATCGCCTGCGGGGTCGGCGCGCTGGCGGTCACGGAAGTCCAGAAAGCCGGCGGCAAACGTCTTCCGGTCAGCGCATTTCTTGCCGGCCATGCGCTCAAGACAGGCGACGCATTGACCTGAGAGTCGGGCCAAAAATCGAATTGGGCCAAAAACCGAATCGGGCCAAAAACCGGATCAGGCCAAAAAACCGGATCGGGCGCGGCGGATAAACCGCTTGCTGTTACATATCCATGTCATTGATCCATAACCCGCGACATCCACAATCCCGCATGTCCTGTTACGAGAAATCGCCATGCCTTCCCCTTTGCGCATCATCTTGCCGCTTGCCCTGCTGGCCGGCCTGTTCGCCCAGAACCTGACGGCCGCCACGCCGACCGAGATCTATGCGCGCGCCAGCCAAGCCGTGCTGGTGCTGGAAGGCCGCGATGCCGACGGCAGCGTCCAGCTTCAAGCCAGCGCCACGGCCCTGGGCGACGGGGTAGCGGTGACCCAGTGCGACCGGCTCGATAGCGCGGAAAAATGGGTGGTCATTCAGGCAAGCAAGGATTTCATCGCCTACCCGCGCGAACGCGACGAAGCGCGCAACCTGTGCCGGCTCGATGTACCCGGCCTGCGCGCCGCCAAGCCCGACATCGTGCCGCTCGAACAAGTCCGTGTCGGCCAGCGTGTCTATGCCATCGGCAACGCGCTCGGATTGGGCTTGAGCTTGTCCGAAGGGCTGGTGTCGGGCATCCGCGCAATGAACGGCGAATCCTGGCTGCAAACCACCGCCGCGCTTGCCCCCGGCTCCGAGGGGGGCGCCTTGTTCGACGAACAGGGCCGTTTGCTCGGCGTCACCGACTACCGCAAACGCGCTGGCCAGAACGTCAACTTCGCCGCGCCCGCCGCCTGGTTGCCGCACATCGCCGGCCGCGCCGGGCAACCTGACGGCATCTCGAAATTGCGCAGCGAAGCGAACCGCCTCGCCCGCGTCAACGACTGGAAAGGCCTGGCCGAAGTAGCAATGGCTTGGTCCCGGCTCCAGCCGGAAGCCAGCGAGCCCTGGAGCTGGCTGGGCGCGGCGCGGGAAGGCTTGCAGGACAACTCGGCCGCCGCCGAAGCCTACGAAAAGGCGCTGGCGCGCACACCGGACTCCGTCGCCGTCCGTCTGGACGTAGTGCGTATGCAACTGCTCCAGAATCAGGCCGTTCAGGCCCTGGAAACGCTGCGGCCCGGCCTCGACCAGAACCAGGAAGATACCCGGCTATGGTTCGCCAAGGGCGTAACCGAACTGATGCTGGGGCATGCCGAAGAAGCCGAGAAGGCCTTCCAGGAAACGGTCCGGCTCGATGTCTGGCATGCCTCCGCATGGAGCAGGCTGTTTGAAACCGCCATCGACCGGGGCGATTACCGCGCCGCCCAGCAGGCCGCATCACACTTGACCGAGATCGATCCGACGCGCGCCGATTATTGGCTGCGGCTGGCGCAGGCGCAGTTGAATCTGGGGCGTCCGGCACGCGCCATGATCGCGGTCGACCGCGCCGGCACGCTTGCGCCGGACAACCCGGAAGTGCTGTTTCGGCGCGGACTCGTGCTCGACCAACAAGGCCAGCACAGCCAGGCCATCGACGCCCTCAAACGCAGCCTCGCCGCCAAGCCGTTACAGCCGGACAAGGTATGGCGAATTCTTGGCAATGTGTATTACCGGCTCCGGCTCTATCCCGAGGCTATCGCCGCGCTGCGCGAAGCGGTCAAACTGGCGCCGGAGCAACTTTCCTACCAGGGCGAACTGGGCGTGGTGCTGAAAGATAGCGGCCAGGATGAAGAGGCACTGAAACTGTTCCTGGTGTTGCGCGACAAGACGCCGCAAGACCCGTTTCCCTGGCGTCAGGTGGGTTACATGCAATCCAAATTTGGGCGCAACGCCGAAGCCATTCCCGAACTGGAACAATCCCTGCGCCTGGCTCCCAATCAAGTCCAGGTCTGGCACGTGCTTGGCGAGTGCTACGCCCTGGCCGGGCGGCCGGACGATGCACGTCGGGCCTATCAACGCTTGCGCGGATTGAACCCCGAGCGGGCCGAGCAGTTATACCGGGCTTATGTTCTGCCACTGGAAGCACAGCCATGAAACACGCCAACAAGCTGATCTCCTCGCTGCTGTTGTCGGCAGCCCTTCCCGTCTGGGCGGGTGAAGCCGAACAAGTGTTCCAGAAAACCCGGGATGCGGTGGTCAGCATCGAAGCCCACGACGAACAAGACCGCCCGGAAGGCCAGGGCAGCGGCGTCGTCATCGGTCTGGAAAAAGTCGTCACCAACTGTCATGTCATCGACGAGGCAAGCAGCCTGCGGGTCGACTGGCAGGGCAAGCGCCTGACGGCAAGCCCGCTGCGCCGGGATGCGGAACGCGATCTCTGTCTGCTCGCCGTGCCCGGCCTGACGGCAAAACCCGCGACCCTGCGCAAGCGCGCGGATTTACGCGTCGGCGAAAACGTCTATGCCGTCGGCAACCCGCTCGGCCTGGAACTTTCGGTCAGCGCCGGCCTGGTCTCCGCCTTGCCGCCGGCGGAACGCACGCCGCGCATCTATACCAGCGCGCCGTTGTCGCCCGGCTCCAGCGGCGGCGGCCTGTTCGACGCCAAAGGCCGCTTGATCGGCATCACCACGAGCATTTTTCACTACGCCCAGAACTTCAACACCGCCCTGCCCGCCGATTGGGTAGAAGAACTGGAGCAGCGCGCACAACCAGATTTGCCGCCCGCCGCCGCGCCGACACCGGAGCCGGATTGGTTAGCCGAGGCGACACGCCTGCATAGCGAGAGGGACTGGGGCGGACTCGTGCGCTTCGCCGAACGCTGGATGGCCGCCTACCCGACCTCCGCCGTCGCAATAAACTATCGCGGTGATGCGCTTGACAATCTGGGTCGCTTCACAGAGGCGTTGCAGGATTACCAGCGTGCCGCGGAACTTGACCCGCACCTCTCGGCAGCCCAGGCAAATCAGGCCATCGCGCTGAGAAATCTGAAGCGTTTTCCCGAGGCACGCGCGGCAGTACTACGCTATCAGGCCATGACCCATAAACAGCTGGCCTGGGGCTGGGCCATACTGGCCGATGTGGAGTTGGCAAGCGACCAGCTCGATGCCGCGCGGGCCGCCTATGAGGCCGCCGCTCGATTCAGTCCTGGTGATCCAAATATCTGGTCACAGATTGGCGTTGTCCAGTTCAAGCAAAATGACTTGGTCGGCGCCGAAAAATCCTACCGCAAGGCCCTGCGACTGAAACCGGATGATGCGGATACCCGCAAACGACTCGCCGAACTGCAATTGCGGCTCAACAAGGGCGCCGAGGCAGCCGACCTGCTCGGCACACAGGCGGCGAGCACCCCGGATGATGTAAACAACTGGCTCAATCTCGGGGTCGCGGAACAGAAACGCGGCCGCCTGGCCGAAGCGGAAAATGCCTGGCGCAAAGCCGCCGAACTCGACCCCAAATCCGCCGATGCCTGGGCCAATCTGGGCTGGCTGCAATTCACGCTGAATCGTCTGGATGAGGCCGAGACGAATCTGCTCAAAGTGCTGAAACTGCGTCCAGACCATGCTCCGGCCAGGAATAACCTCGCCGGCCTACAGGCGCAGCGCGGACGCCTCGCGGAGGCTGAAGATAGCTTTCGCATGCTGGTCGACCTCGCCCCCAACGATGCGCAAGCCTGGCTGAAGCTGGGCGGAACGCGTTTCGATCAAGGCAAATACCAGCCAGCGATCTCCGCCTGGAAACGCGCAGCCGGGCTTGCTCCCGACCAGTCCCCTGTTTGGTCGGCACTGGCCAATGTGTACTTCCGTATCGGCCGGGCGGACGACGCACTGGAGGCGGCGCAACGGGCCATTGGTTTGGACTCCAAAAACAACGTCGCCCTGTTGACGCTTTCTGCCGTGCATGGCAAACGTGGCGAACAGGACAAGGCCATCGAATACCTGGACAAAGCCATCAAGCTGAACCCCGGCGTGCCGGAAAGCTGGAGCAGCAAGGGTTACGCGCTACTCAAGATGGGACGCGCCGACGACGCGGTAAAAGCCTTCGAGACCGCCATCCGGCTGCAAGCGGACTTCTCCAACGCCTGGATCAACCTGGGCGAGGCGCGCATGCGCCAGGGCAAACTGGGTCAGGCGATCCAGACCCTGGAACATGCCGTCGAACTCGCCCCAAAAGCACTCGATGCGCGGCTGTTTCTGGTCGACGCCTACATGCAGATGCAGCAACCGGAACTTGCCCGCAAGCACATGGAACAGGCCGTGCGCATCACGCCGCGCAATCCCGCGCTCTGGCGCCGACTGGTGGCGGTGTGCATGGCGCAGGGTGACAAAACCGCAGCCCTCAAGGCCATCGATCAACTTGATCGGCTCGACCCCATCGCGGCTCATTCGTTGCGAACCCACCTGGACGACCAACCCAAAACCGTCCGTAAATCCGTCAAAGCCAAGCGTTAGTTCTGTCAGGCTTTGGAATCGTCGGCATCGGCCCCATTGACCTATGTCAACGACGTGAGAAGGGGCTTGGGGAAGCATGCGTCACCTCTCCGACGAAACCACGCAGCCTGGCTGCCGACATTCGAACGCGAGGCAACCTCCTCTCCCTTCCTTCAAATTGGAAATCGCCATGAACAAATACGCCACCGGAATCCTTGCCAGCCTGCTTCTTGCCGTGGGCGCCGCCCACGCCGCCCCGTCCGACGATGCTTGCACCGCCTTGATGGAGGCGCGCGGCCACCTGGTCGCCATGATCGGCGCCACCGACAAAGCCGTACACGCCGACCTCAAGCCCAAAATCCATGCCGCCAGCGACAAAGTCGATGCGGTGGTGAGTGCGATGCAGAAGAGCTACAACGCGGGCAGCGAAGCCCAGGCCAATACCTTCAAACCGGTGTGGGAAGCTTTCAAGGCGACGCGTGAAAACGAGATCATTCCGGCCGTACTCGCCGGCAAGAATGCCGATGCGAAAGCCCTGGCCACCGGCATTCAGGCGGAACGGATGAAGCAGATGCGAGGCGCTTTGAGCTGCAAATAAACGCGGGGAAATCAGCCGCGCAGCGATGGGAATCGGGTCGGATTCCCATCGCACCCGCAAGAAGGATGCCGGATTCGTAAAGGCTGTCAACTATCCGCCATGACATGCGATTGAGGTTGGTAAATCTGTGCTCGTGGCGTGCAGCCATTGCATCGTCTTGTTGGGTGTTCAGACCCTAGCAACAGTTGCGGCGCTCAGCAAGGAATTGTCAGTCACAGACATGTAGCACTTGGCAAGCCAAGGACTTGTTCACGACCCTTAATATCCGCCCAGCCTTCAACGTTATGACAGTGTCATCCCCGTCAGTCACCCTCCCGAGAAATACCGGGAGGGTGCGACATGCTGCTGTTCGTCTTGTTGGGATGGTTGGTACGGGCCTGGGACAGGTTGATGAACAAACGGCGTTCGGATTTCGTGCGCCGAGGCGCAATGCCGCCTCGAATGCGCAGCCGCGCCAAGCCTGCCTG
>JAUYET010000067.1 GCA_030691265.1 Pseudomonadota bacterium | reverse complement strand
CCGCCCGCGATCCTCGCTTGGTTGAATCAATAAGTAGAACCGTGAAACCAGCTTGGGTCGTCATTCCCGAGTGCTAATATCGGGAATCCACTTCGTTCATCAAACCAAGTGTTAAAGGCCAGTCAGATGGCGGAACTGGATTCCCGATAAAACCACTCGGGAATGACGGATTAAAAACGGTTATGCGTGATTACTTGGGTTGCATTGTGTTTCTTGAGTGCGGCCAGAATGTACGGATTGATGACAAGGCATGGTACAAGTGATGAATATGCCGCTCGCATTCGCGCCAGGCATCCTGTAATCGCAATGATGGAACGTCGTCAGTCATAATGGGATGCCTGTTTGTCTGGCAATTGCGAAAATAGGGGGGGTGAATTGACGTGTTGGGTAATCTATCAGCAAATCTATTTGCTGTTCCCCCAGTTTTGTTTTAACTTTAGCCAGAAAGTCCAGTTCCGCCCGCACAATCACGGCAACATCGGATTGCTTTGTTTCAATCAGCAAATCAATGTCCCCGCCCCGTTTGTCATCATCGACCCGTGAGCCAAACAGCCATACCCTCGCCGCATCACCAAAGGTTTCGGTGACAGTAGAACGAATGGCGGCTTGCTGTGCTGGGGTGAGCCTCATCACCTCACCCGCTTCAAATAGCCATCCGGCGCGACGCTGATTAGCAGCTTGTGGTCCATATGCTTGTCGATCTCGAATTCAGGGTGCGATTCGAGGTATTTCCACACCGCCGTTTTCGGGTTGTCGCCGGGCCCCCAGGGGCGGTCGGGGAACATGTCGGCGGGCATGTCTTCGATGATGGTGTCGAAGACGACGCAATAGCTGCCGACGCTGGTGAGCGGGGCATAGGCTTCCAGTTCGGCCAGGACATGCTCATGGGTATGGTTGGAATCGAGGCTAATGAGAATGCGCTTGTAGCCCTGGGCAAACGCTCGCACCTGGTCAACGACATCCGGCGCGATGCTGGAACCCTGGATCATGCTGATGCGCGAGGCCAGCGGATGCGCCTCGATGGCGGCGCGGTTGTGGGCGCGGATGTCGATGTCGATGCCCAGCACCCGGCGCCTGGACTCACGGGGATTCAGTGTGGCGCCGGTTTCGATGGCCTCGGTCAGGTCGAGCAGGGCCAGCATGGAGGCGTTCAGGATGAGCGAGCCGCCGTGGGCGATGCCGGTCTCGATGATGAGATCGGGTTTGACCGACCAGATCAGTTCCTGCATGGCCGCCATGTCCTGGGGGTACTGGATGATGGGGCGGCCGAGCCAGGAGAAGTTGTAGGAATATTTCGGTTGCGTGCTCGCCAGCATGAATTCATCAGCGGCTATTTCTAGCTCGGAGTTGGCGTAGGAATCAATGCGTGCATGGCACTCGTCAAGAAATTCGCGGTGTGGGTTTTTCATGAGGCATTTCCAATGAGTGAACTCAATTTTGTTGAACTGCCCCAGAAGGCAAGGGGCTCATAGTCCGGATAAGGGTAGCGGCCGAGGTTTGGCGAAATGTTCCAGCCGCATTCTCTGATCCATCCCTCGACCAGATTGCGCACGGAAACAGGTTGACCCGAGCAGACATTGACCGTGCCGATGTCTTCCTGCTTGAGTGCCAAGGCGACAAGAGCGCGTGCCACCTCGCTCACGGGCAGGTAATCACGCAGTTGCTCACCGCCTGACATGGGGAATGTCTTGTCGCCGCGCTGCACAGCCTTCCTGAGTTGAGGGTACAGGGAGTTTTCCGCTTGACCTTCGCCATACAGGTAGAACAGGCGCGTCCAGGTCAGGGCGAAGGGATGGGCCGCTTTCAGGAATTCTAGCTGGCGTCGCAACGTGTCCTTGGCGAAGCCATAGGGGTTATTCGGCCGGGTCTCCAGGCTTTCGTTCAGTGGGCCTGATTGCATCCCATATTCGAAACAGGTGCCGGCGACCACCAAGGTGGACAGGCCGGCTTCGACCAGCCCCTTCAGGAAGCGGTAATGGGCCGGTAGTTCCCGCTCGAAGTGGTGCAGGGAACGGTAGTTGGGTAGCCCGCCCCAGGCCAGGTGTATCAGTGCATCGGGACGGCCGATCAACTCGTAGGCATCCGAGGGCGCCGCATGAATATCCATACGGGCCATCCTGGTGCCGGGCAGGGCGGGCGGAGCGGCAGCGGAAGAGCGAACTACCGCGATGGTTTCGACACCCCGCCGGGCCAGTTCTTCAAGGACATGGCGACCGATGAAGCCTGTCGCGCCGGTGACGGCGACTCTCATGGGGAGACGCGCAACTTGGGAGCGGCAGTAGTGAACTGGCCGCCCCATCCGTTGCGGGCGGCATCCGTGGCGTATTCGGCTTCCAGGTCGGTGATCGAGGGTTTGGTGTAGTGGATGCGAGGTTTCATCATTGCGCGATGTCAGGAGTCGAGCGGCCTAATACTATTCCGGCGCATTCTGGGTACAGCGGGATGGTGGTATCGAAAGTCAGCAGCTTCGCTCCTGTTTCGAGTGCGGTTGCAATGATGAATCGGTCAGCCGGGTCACGATGAATGTCGCTTAATCGTGCAGCCCTGGCCGCGATACGAGATGTCAACGCCACGCTGAGGATGCCCGAGCCGTCAAGCGCCACACGCAGCCATGCTTCCAGGGGGAGTGGAAGCTCAAGCCGGTTGCGCTTGTGCAGATAAGAAACCTCCCAGGACGAGATTGCAGACACCTGAACCAGATCACTGGTGTCGATCAACCGGGAAATGTGTGCGGGTAGTGGATCGCTTTCCGGCGCAATCCAGCGTACCCAGATATGGGTATCCAGCAGAATCACTTCAGGGCATCCCAGGCGTCTTCAGAAACGACGGGAGACATGATGTCCCCTTTGATCCGGGTACCGAGCAACTTGGGTGACGGCCTGCGGCGAATTGTGGGTGTGCTGGCTTCGATCAGGGTAATGGTTTCGTCGGCAGGCAGGACGATGACTTCCACCCGCCTGGCCTGAAAAGAGGCCGGTAGCTGGATAGTCAGGGTGTTGCCGTCCAATTCGGCCAGTTGGCGCAATGCTTCCATGCTGTTTTCCTTTTGTTACTTGCACACGACGATGCTTGAGGTTGTCTCCACCGCGATAGCCGGGGTCATGGATGGATAGGCGCACACTCGGGCGCGTTCAACCGAGGAATACAGGATCATTTCAATCTCCTCCTGTACGCAACAACCCGGCCGCGATGATCACGACTAGCCTGCTTGGACAACAACAAGGTCAGGCACCGCCGCAACGAACTGCCCGCCCCATTCGCGGATATAGGCGAGCTGCTCCATCACTTCGGTCTTGAGATTCCAAGGCAGGATGACGACAAAGTCCGGCTTTTCGGAGCGCAATCTCGCTTCCTCAACGATGGGGATGCGGCTTCCGGGCATGAACTTGCCCTGCTTGGCCGGGTTGCGATCCACCACGAAGGAGACCAGGTCGGGGCGGATGCCGGCGTAGTTCATCAGGGTGTTGCCCTTGGCCGCCGCGCCGTAGGCGGCGACGCGCTTGCCCTGGCGTTTCGCTTCCAGGAGGAACAGCAGGAAGTCGTCCTTGACCCGGTCGGTTCGCTCCTGGAATCCGGCGTAGTAGCCGGCGTTGCGCAGGCCGGTGCGAATTTCCCGGTCCAGCAGTGCCTCCACCCGCGCTTCGCGTGGCCGCCGACCCGTATCGCCGCGCTGGGCGTAGACCCGCAGGCTGCCGCCGTGGGTGGGGAGTTCCTCCACATCGAACACCATCAAACCGTTGGCCGCGAAGATGCGCTCCACCGCCGTGAGCGAAAGGTAGGAATAGTGCTCGTGGTAGATGGTGTCGAACTGGTTTTCCCCGATCAGCCGCAGGAGATGGGGAAACTCGAAGGTGGCCACACCCTGCGGCTTGAGCAGTTGGGCGAAACCGGCGACGAAATCGTTGATGTCGGGGACGTGGGCCAGCACGTTGTTGGCGGCGGTCAGGTCGGCCTGGCTGCCCTGGGCGACGAGTTCCTTCGCCAGGCGCACGCCGAAGAAGTCCTGGACGATAGGGATGCCCTTGGCGCGGGCGGCGGCGGCGGTGCTGGCCGTGGGCTCGACGCCGGTGCAGGGGATGCCGCAGGCCTGGACGTATTGCAGCAGATAGCCGTCGTTGGCGGCGATTTCCACGACGTGGCTGCTGGCGTCGAGGCCGAAGCGCGTGGCCATATCGGCCACATAGCGTTCGCTGTGGGCCAGCCAACTGCTGGAAAAGCCGCTGAAATAGGCGTAGTCGGCGTCGAACAGTTCGTGCGCCTGGGAGAAATCCTCGGTCTGCGCCAGCCAGCAGTTTTCGCAGACCAGTACCCGCAGGGGAAACCATTTCTCCGGCGCATGCAGGGTCTTTTCGGTGAGATAGGCGTTGGACGGCGGCGCGCTGCCCAGGTCGACCAGGGAGAGTTTGAGTTCGGAGGCGCAGTGACGGCACTTCATTTGGCTATTTCACCCAGGTGTTGTGCAAGCCTCGTAATCAAGCTTGCGTTGTAGTGGATGCCTTGTTGGCGCATGGCTTGCGCGGCTTCGTGGAATGACGGGATAAGTCCAATGGTCTTGGCTTTGGCGAGCCCGCGTAGGATGTGGTGAGCGCAGCGAACCGCCTCAAATAGCGCAACCGTGGTCGATGCGGTTCGCTGCGCTCACCACATCCTACGGCCCTGCTCTGCATCGCCGGCGACATCACCGCACCTGCCTATGCCGAAAAATCACGAGCCACTACATCTAGTGGGTGTCTGTGACAACCGGATAGGCACGGAGCAATGAATGGGGTGGTATTGGAAAAAACGATCACAGCAAGGAAATCTCTCTGAGAAAATCATCCTCGTTGTTATCCAGCAGGGTCGCGCCGCCCGCCTGCATGGCTTTCAGAAGAAAATGGGCTCGCGGTACGCCTAGCCAGCTTGCCGCCATGCCAGAAGACAAACGACCTTCGCGGAACAAGGCGATCGCGGTTTCTTCCTTGACCAGATCGGCGAACTGATCTGCATCCAGGTGCAATCCCAGAAGAAGTTCTTGCGGGCACTCGATTTCAATTGTGTTTTGCATGAATCAGCATCTCAGAAAGACCCTTGAATCCGCAGATCACACGGGGGGAACCCGAGCTCTGATCCGCAGTGACGGAATTTCATTTCATGGCTCCTGCAGGCGCTTGACCAGCGCTTCCGAATAACCAACGGCCTGCGTGGCAATCTTGTCCAGTTCAGGGGAGAGGATAAAGACCGCTTCATAAATCTCGGCCATCTTGTCCGACGCATACTCGTGGGCAATCAGGTTGCGTAGTTCACGGATACGAACCAGTACATCGGACTTGGCAATCCAGCCGCGCTTTTCCGCACGGTAAATTCGGTCGAGCAGGCTGCCCGATGAAATCAGTTCGAGGTCGTCGACCAATCGCATCACGCGCTGGATCAACATGTCTGCCACCCGGGCAAAGCGACTGGCAAGGGATTCCAGCCGTTCCAGTTCCTCCGGTGTGAGGCCTTCCCAGGCGCGATTTAGCAGAGGTCGCGTCCTCTCGATGGAGAAGCGCAGATGAACCAGGGCGGATTTCAGGTTTCCGCATTCCTCGCCGAGCAAAATAATCTTGTCGGGGTTCATAGCAATATCCCTTCGTTAGCCGCGATTCGTGCGAATGGCCGGGAAAGATCCGGATAAACAAGCAGGTCGATCTTTCGTTCCCCAAGTTTCCTGTGGAGTTCGGCAAGGATGTCCAGCCGATCCCACAAATTGATCTTCCCGGAAAGTACGAGGAGGTCGATGTCTCCCCCACGCGCGGCATCGTCCACCCGTGAGCCGAACAGGTAAATGGCCGCGGAAGGATCGTGACCCATGATCGAGTGGGTTATGGCCGTGTGCTCTGTAGCCGTGAGTCGCATCTTGGTCAGGCAATTCCTGGATAGTCGGCATCGATGAACGCGTGGCCGATGTCTCGGGACGACTGCCCGGTGACCGGCAATGGCCAAGCGATGTCCAGCCTGGGATCACAGGCATTCAGCCCGCCCTCGGCATCCGCCCGGTAGGCGGCGGTATGGAAGTAAAGCATTTCGCAGTCGTCGGTCAGGGTCTGGAAGCCGTGGGCGCAGCCTTCCGGGATGAACAGGGTGCGGTGGTTTTCGGCACTGAGTATTTCGCCATGCCAGCGCAGGAACGTGGGCGAGTCGCGGCGCAGGTCCACGGCGACATCGAACACCGCGCCGCGCAGGCAGCTCACGAACTTGGTTTCGGCGTGGGGAGAATACTGGAAATGCAGGCCCCGCACCGTGCCTCGGCTGGCGGTGAGGGTGTGGTTGATCTGGACGATGCGTCGCCCGCCCAGGAGCGGTTCGAGTTCTTCGGCGCAGAACAGGCGCTCCAGGTAGCCTCGGCTGTCCCCCAGGGGTTTGCGTTGCAGCACCCGCAGGTCGGCGATGCGGGTGGCGAGCAGGTCGAAGCGGCTGTTCATGCCGGATTGTCCATTAGCCCAGGCGGGCATGTAGCGCCGGCGCCTCGCCGGCGTCGTGGGCCTGACCAGAAGGGCGACGCCGGCGA
>JAUYET010000064.1 GCA_030691265.1 Pseudomonadota bacterium | reverse complement strand
ATAGTCGAAGAAGTTGACAAGAATTGTCTGGTATTGAGGTCGCCATGGTAAATTACCTTAAATATCAATGGATTACGAGCGAATTCTACCACAACATATGCGGAATTTGCGTGATTTAAACGCTAAGTTGAGAGGATTGGGTCGATACCACCCCGCTGTTCCAGGGACTGGAAGGCGATTTATGCCAATGCCCCCACTGGGGCTACGTCTTGCGTGGCCAACTCACCACGACCGACGTGGGCGGCGCGCAGGAGACGGTCAACGCGAATGATCTGTTTTACTGGCCACCCGGGCACAACGTAAAGGTCGATGCAGACGCGGAGATCGTCATGTTCAGCCCTCAGCGCGAGCACAGCCATGTCATCAACCACATGATCGAGAAGGTGAAAAGTTAAGTCCGGTGCCGAGAGTTTTGAGGGCGGCGCGCTCCGATGCCGGATAGTGCCGCCCAGCCCGGCGCTCAAGCGCAGACGCATTGGGGACAAGCCCAATGCCGTTAAGTTAGCGTCATACCCGCGAAGGCGGGTATCGAACGCCGCCTGCCAACTACTCGGCTGGAAAATATCGCCGCCACCCTGGGTACAACCGCCGCCGATATCTACGCTATCGCCGAAGATGAGCGACGGCTGGTGATCGATTTCACTCGGATGTTGCTACGCCGGCGTGCGGCCAGCCAAGTTTAGGACAGGGTCCGCACTCGCTCAGGCGTGCGCATCCTCGCGTAACGGGTAGGGCTGAATCAGGATATCGGCCGGCAGGTTGAGCCCGGTGGTCAGGTTGCGGATCATGCCCATCGACAAGGGCCGGGTGCGGTTCAGGATGTCGGCCACCCTGCCGCGCGGACCGATGAAAGGCTCCAGGTCTTTGCGGGTCAGTCCTCGTGCGTCCATGACGTGTTCGATGAATGACACCGGATCGGGGGCTGCAATCGGGTAGTGCGTTTTCTCATAGGCTTCCACCAGCAGCGCGAGCACTTCTAGCCGGTCGGCCTCCGGGCTTTGCTCCGGGACTTCCCATAGGCGTTCGATTTCCGCGAGGGCTGCGCGGTGTTCGGCTTCGGTACGAATCGGCTTCAGGTCCATGACCACTCCTAAACAGTTGCGGCGTCTATCCGGTCGTACTCGGCATGGGTGCCGATGAAGCGGATAAACATCAGGCCGGGGGTGTAACGCACAGCTACCACCAGTCGGTAATCATTGCCCTTGATGTTGAAAACGACGCGGTTGTTGGCCAGAAAGCTGGCGCTGCGGTAGGCCACCTTGATATCCGCCGGCGTCCGCCAATCGGCCCGACTTGCATCGGCATACCAACCACGCAACGGCACTTCCGCTTGCGGATGCTTGTCCCAAAACTCGCGTAGCGTTCGCAGGGCGATGATGTGCATGGCTCAATCTAGCATGTTACCAATATGGTATCAATTGGATTGTTAACGTTGTGGTCGCGGTGGTTGGGTTTCACGGGCACGCTGCTGTGTAGGTGTGTGGCTAGCCAGGTCCGGATCAGTGAGCCGCACTTTCTTTTCGTGTTGGCGCGCACCATTTGCGGCGGCGGGCCGATTACTTCGCTACAGCTAGTTGATGTCAAACCGATGCCAATCCCTGTTTGAACAGTGGGCTAATCGTGCAAATGCTCGCGCAGAAAATCACGCGTTTTGCGCGACCAGATCCAGACATAGCGCAAACCGGACAGGGCCGCGGCGGCGGCGGTCAGCAGTACCAGCGTGTGCATCTGCGCGGCCAATCCGAGATCGAGCGCGACATCGGCCAGCACCAGCGAAACCAGGACAAATTCCATGAAGGTGGCGAGCTTGCCGGACAGGGTCGGGCGCACATCCAGCCTGCCGGTGAGGCGCCGATACGCCTCGGCGCCGGCCAGGATGACCGCATCGCGCACCAGAATGACGTACAGCAACCACATCGGCAGCAGGCCGGTCAGCGCCAGCATGGCAAACGTGGTCAGCAACATCGTCTTGTCGGCGATGGGATCGAGCCAGGCGCCGAGCACGCTGCGCTGATTCAGCCAGCGCGCCAGAGTGCCGTCGAGCAGGTCGGTAATCGCGGCGAGCACGAACAACCAGAACGCGCCTTCGACATCGTGCGCCAGCAAGCGCCAGGCCACGACAGGGGCCAGCAACAAACGCGATAGGGTGAGCAGATTGGGCAAGGTGTACACGTCAGGCGATCCCGCTGAAGGCTTCGGCGGGACGATACCAGCGTCATGCACAAAATTCATATCGGGCGGCGAATCCCCGCCGCGAGCAGGAATGTCGGCAAAGGCTTGCCGGCCTACGGATAAAATCGCACGCATGTAGGGCGGCAATCCTTTGCCGCCGCCATACTGGCGGCACCCGGCTGAGGCAGCGTGCCAATCAGGATAAACCATGAACCTAGAAACCTCAGTTGACGGATAAATTCATTACGATTCAATGTATTGCGAGATTTCTGTAGGTGCGAATTCATTCGCACCGAAGTCGTTGATTGTGCGAATAAATTCGCACCTACAAGCACCTCAACTGAGGTTTCCAGGATGAAGATTCGAACCTTGTTGCTGTCGGCGGCCGTTGTCGGCGTACTTGTCGGCGGCGTGTATTGATCGCGCCTGCCGCCCGCCGATGCGAACAAGAAATCCCAGCGCGCGACGCCGCCGGTGCCGGTGAATGTTGCGCAAGCGACGCTGCGCGATATGCCGCTGTTGCTGGAACTGGTCGGTCGCGGTGAAGCGTTCGAGACCGTCACGCTGAAATCCCGCATCGACGGCCAGGTCGCGGCCGTGCCGTTCACCGAGGGACAGCATGTGGCGGCGGGCGACGTGCTGGTGAAACTCGACCCGGCCGATTTCAACGCCAGGCTGCGCCAGGCCGAGGCCGGGCGCTGCTGAAAAAGAACCTGGCGGACGTCGAGCGTTACCAGTCGCTGCGCGCGCAGGGCTTCGTTTCGGAAGAGAAGGTGCTGGAAATGCGCGCCAATGCCGATGCCGCCCAGGCGACGGTCGCGGCGGACACGGCGACGCTCGACCTCGCCCGCCTGCAACTCGGCTACACCACGCTGCGGGCGCCGTTTGCCGGGCTGGTCGGCGCGAAGCTGGTATTCCCCGGCGCGGCTGTGAAGATCAACGAAACCGCGCTGGCGGTGGTCAACCGGGTGCGCCCGCTGTATGTCTCCTTCGCCGTGCCGGAGCGGTATTTGCCGCGCATCCGCGCCGCGATGAGCAAGGGCGCGGTGAAGGCGAGCGTGAGCCTGCCCGAAGATCGCGGCCAGGTGTTTCAGGGCTTCATCCGTTTCATCGACAACGCCGTCGATCCCGCCACCGGCACCATCCGGATGAAAGCGGAGCTGGACAACAGCGCCGAAAAACTCGCGCCCGGGCAATATCTCAACCTGTCGCTGCTGCTCGATGTCCTGCGCGACAGCGTGGCGGTGCCGAAAGAGGCGGTGCAGCAGGGGCCGGAAGGCGCTTTCGTGTATGTGCTGAAGGCCGATGCCGGCACGGAAGTACGCAAGGTCGAGATACACAAGGTCGAAATACGCAAAGTCGAAATACGCAAGGTCGAACTCGCCCTGATCCACAACAATCTGGCGGCGATAGCCAAGGGCCTGAGCGCCGGCGAGACGGTGGTGACCGACGGCCATTTGCGGCTGACGCCGGGCGGCACGGTCAAGGTGAAATCACTCGTCAGGGAGCGGCCGTGACGACCGTAGGATGCGGTGAGGCACGAACCGCATCGGCGCGAGTGATGCGGTTCGTGCCTCACCGCATCCTACGATTCGATTTGAGGTTCCACTCCGCATGCAACTGCCCGAACTGAGCATCCGCCGTCCGGTGATGACCACGCTGCTGATGGCGGCGTTGGTCGTGTTCGGCATCATCGCCTACCGCGCGCTGCCGGTTTCGGAGCTGCCGAGCGTGGATTTCCCGACCATTTCGGTCTCCGCCAACCTGCCCGGCGCTTCGCCGGAGACCATGGCGGCGGCGGTGGCGACGCCGCTGGAGGCGCAGTTCTCCAGCATCGCCGGGCTGGACAACATGAGTTCAGTCAGCGCGCGCGGGGCGACTTCGATCACGCTGCAATTCAGCCTGGAACGCGACATCGACGCGGCCGCGCAGGACGTGCAGGCGGCCATCGCCGCCGCGCAACGCAAGCTGCCGCCGGACATGCCGGCGCCGCCGTCGTTCCGCAAGGTGAATCCGGCCGATTCGCCGATCTTCTATCTCGCCATGCACTCGTCCACCTTGCCGCTGCAAGCGGTGAACGAGTACGCGGAAACCCAGTTGGCGCAGCGCATTTCCACCATTCCCGGCGTCGCCCAGGTGCTGGTCTACGGCGCGCAGAAATATGCCGTGCGCATCCACGCCGACCCGAACGCGCTCGCCGCGCGCGGCATCGGCCTGGACGAATTGCGCGCGGCGGTGGCGGCGGCCAACGTCAACCAGCCGACCGGCAACCTGGAAGGCGACAAACAGACTTTTTCCATCCGCGCCAACGGCCAACTGGAAACCGCCGCCGCGTATCGGCCGCTGATCGTGGCCTGGAAGAACGGCGCGCCGGTGCGGCTGGACGAAGTGGCGCTGGTGCACGACAGCGTGGAGGACAACCGGCGCGCCAACTGGATCGTCGACAAAAACGGCGACCAGCGCGCCATCATCCTGGCCATCCAGCGCCAGCCGGGCGCCAACACCATCGCCACGGTGGCGTCGATCAAGGCCATCCTGCCGGCGTTCCAGGAGAAGCTGCCGGCTTCCATCGCGCTTTCGGTGTTCTACGACCGCAGCATTTCCATCCACGAATCGGTCAACGACGTGCAGTTCACGCTGGTGCTGGCCGGCTGCCTGGTCGTGCTGGTGATCCTGCTGTTCCTGCGCAACCTGTCGGCCACGCTGATTCCCGCGCTGGCGCTGCCGATTTCGGTGATCGGCACCTTCGCCGCGATGTATGCGCTCGGCTTCAGCCTGGACAACCTGTCGCTGCTGGCGTTGACGCTGGCGGTCGGCTTCGTGGTCGACGATGCCATCGTCATGCTGGAAAACATCGTGCGCCACGTCGAAGCCGGCGAAAAGCCGTTCGACGCGGCGATCAAGGGCGCGCGCGAGATCGGCTTCACCATCGTTTCGATGACCATTTCCCTGGTCGCCGTGTTCATCCCGGTGATGTTCATGGGCGGCATCATCGGCCGCCTGCTGCACGAGTTCGCGGTCTGCATCGCCGCCGCGATCCTGGTTTCCGGCCTGGTCTCGCTGACGCTGACGCCGATGCTGGCGAGCCGGTATCTAAAGCATCAAAAAAACGCGAAACACAACCGGCTGTACTGGTTGTTCGAGCGTTTTTTCGATGCTTTGCTGAACGGCTACCGCGCCGGTCTGGTCTGGAGCCTGGCGCACCCGCGCCTGATTCTGGCCACCTTCTTCGTCAGCCTGATCGCCAGCGTCGCGCTGTACCGCGAGATTCCGAAAGACTTCCTGCCCAGCGGCGATTCCGGCCAGATCCTGGCCTACACCGAGGGCGCGCCGGACGCCTCCTTCGCCAGCATGGTGCAACGCCAGCGCGCGGTCGCCGCCATCGCCGCAAGCGACCCCAACATCGCCACCTTCATGTCGGTGGTCGGCGCCGGCGGTTCCCGCATCACCGCCAACAGCGGCATCATGCTGTTCCGCCTGAAGCCGCGTTCGGAACGGAGCATGACGCCGGATCAGATCATCCAGGCGCTGCGGCCCAAGCTGGGTGCTGTGCCCGGCATCAAGGTGTCGCTGCAGAACCCGCCGCCGATCCGCCTGGGCGGCCAGATCACCGCCGGCCAGTATCAATACACGCTGCAAGACACCGATTTGACCGAGCTGTATCAGTGGACCGACAGCCTGCTGGCGCGCCTGCGCAAGCTACCCGGCTTCGAGGACGTCACCAGCAACCTCAACAACAAGAGCCCGGTGATGGCGCTGGAAATCGACCGCGACAAGCTGGCCAGCCTGGGCCTCAGCTTCGGCCAGGTCGAGGACGCGCTGCAAAGCGCGTTCAGCGCGCGGCAGATTTCCACCATTTACGGCGCCACCAACCAGTACCAGGTCATCCTCGAACTGGCGCCGGAATTCCAGGACGACCCGGCCAGCCTGGCGCGTCTGCATGTGCGATCCAGCAGCGGCGCGCTGGTGCCGCTCGACACCGTGGCGAAAGTCAGCCGCGCCTCGCAGGCACTCACCATCAACCATCAGGGCCAACTGCCCTCGGTGACCATCTCGTTCAACCTGCAACCCGGCGTCTCCCTGGGCACGGCGGTGGAACGGATCAAACAAGTGGAACAGGAATTGCGCCTGCCGGCTTCGCTGACCACCAGCCTGCAAGGCACGGCGCAGGCGTTCGAGGCGTCGCAGAAGGGGCTGGGCTTGTTGCTGCTGGTCGCGGTGCTGGTGGTCTATCTGGTGCTGGGGATACTGTACGAGAGCTTCGTCCACCCGCTCACCATCCTGTCCGGCCTGCCCTCGGCCGGGCTGGGCGCGCTACTGACGCTCTGGCTGTTCAACATCGACCTCAGCCTGTACGCCTTCGTCGGCATCATCATGCTGATCGGCATCGTCAAGAAGAACGCCATCATGATGATCGACTTCGCGCTGGAACGGCAGCGCAAGGACGGCATGGCGGCGGCGGAAGCGATCCGCGCAGCCTGCCTGGTCCGCTTCCGCCCGATCATGATGACCACCCTCGCCGCCCTGGTCGGCACCCTGCCCATCGCCATCGGCTGGGGCGCCGGCGCCGAAATCCGCCGCCCGCTGGGCATGGCCGTGGTCGGCGGACTCGTGCTGTCGCAGTTCCTGACGCTGTACCTGACGCCGGTGGTTTATCTGTACATGGAACGGCTGGCGGAACGGTTCAGGGGGAAGCCCAAGGCCGCGCCAGACGAAGCGCTGCGCTGACGGTTGTACGGAGCCCCGGTCGCGGACGCATGGCAAAGAAAAAGTTTCCATTGCACCCCAAACACCCCGAGCGAATTTGCTGGGGTTGCGACAAGTATTGCCACGCGGATGCGCTGATGTGCGGCAATGGTTCCGGCCGTACCGAGCATCCCGCCGATATCCTTGGCGAGGATTGGTATACCTGGGGAGACTGGCGCAAGGATTTCGAAGTGGAATCGGAAGAGCCTCCCGACCCCTCATGCTGACTGGATACCTTGCATAGGCCGGCGGGTCGTTGGCTTACGCGATGAAGCCGCTCTTAAGAAACACCATGCAACCCATTGATTCCGTAGGGTGGATAAGCAAAGCGTATCCACCATCGCCGCCGTCAAGGTGGATGCGCTTCGCTTATCCATCCTACTTGGCGCGCTACTTGCCGCGCGCCGCCAGGCGCAGCCACGTACTCACCACGGTATCCGGGTTGAGCGAAATCGAGTCGATGCCCTGATCCATCAGCCAATCGGCCAGGTCGGGGTGATCCGACGGGCCCTGGCCGCAGATGCCGACGTATTTGCCGTTGCGTTTGCAGGCGGCGATGGCTTCGGCGAGCAGTTTCTTGACCGCCGGGTTGCGTTCGTCGAACGAGGCGGCGACCAGGCTGGAGTCGCGGTCGACGCCCAGCGTCAACTGGGTGAGGTCGTTGGAACCGATGGAGAAGCCGTCGAAGCGTTCGAGGAACTCGTCGGCGAGCAGCACGTTGGACGGGATCTCGCACATCATCACGATTTTCAAGCCGTCCTTGCCGCGCTCAAGCCCGTTTTCCGCCATCACCGCCAGCGCCGCGTCGGCGTCGTACAGCGTGCGCACGAAGGGCAGCATGACTTCCACATTGGTCAGGCCCATGTCGTCGCGCACCCGCTTGATGGCGCGGCATTCGAGCTGGAAGGCGCGGCGGAACATCGGGCTGGCGTAGCGGCCGGCGCCGCGGAAGCCGAGCATCGGGTTTTCCTCGTGCGGTTCGAATTGCGGGCCGCCGATCAGGTTGGCGTATTCGTTCGTCTTGAAGTCGGACATGCGCACGATGACGCGCTTCGGCCAGAACGCGCAGGCGATGGTGGCGATGCCTTCGGTTAATTTCTCGACGTAGAAATTGACCGGATCGCCGTAGCCGTAAATCTTGGCGTCGATGGCGGCCTTCACGTCTTCCGGCATCTTGCGGTATTCCAGCGCGGCGTTCGGGTGGATGCCGATGGCGTTGTTGATGATGAACTCCAGCCGCGCCAGGCCGACGCCCTCGTGCGGCAGGGTGGCGAAATGGAAGGCCTGTTCCGGGTTGCCGACGTTCATCATGATCTTGACCGGAATGTCCGGCATGGTCTGCATCGCCGTCTCGGTCTTCTCGAACTTGAGCAGGCCGTCGTAGACGGTGCCGTCTTCGCCTTCGGAGCAGGAAACCGTGATTTCCTGGCCTTCCCGAATCAGTTTGGTGGCGTTGCCGGTGCCGACCACCGCCGGCACGCCGAGTTCGCGCGCGACGATGGCGGCATGGCAGGTGCGCCCGCCGCGATTGGTGACGATGGCGCTGGCGCGCTTCATCACCGGCTCCCAGTCCGGGTCGGTCATGTCGGCGATCAGCACATCACCGGGTTCCACCTCGTGCATCTGGGCGATGCTCTCGATGACGCGGGCGCGGCCTTGGCCGATCTTGCTGCCGATGGCGCGGCCGACGATCACAACCGGGCCTTTCTCCAGCAGCTTGAAACGGGTCTGCACGTTGCCGTCGCGCGATTTCACGGTTTCCGGGCGGGCTTGCAGGATGTACAGCTTGCCGTCGATGCCGTCGCGGCCCCACTCGATATCCATCGGGCGGCCGTAGTGTTCCTCGATGATCAGCGCGTAGCGAGACAGTTCCAGCAGCTCGTCGTCGTCCAGCGCGAAGCGGTGGCGCAGCCCTAACGGCACCTCTTCGACGCGGGTGGAACGCTCGGCGACCGACTCATGGCCGAACACCATGCGGATCGCCTTTTCGCCCAGTTTCTTGCGCACCACGGCGCGTTTGCCCACGCGCAGCATGGGCTTGTGCACGTAGTACTCGTCCGGATTGACTGAGCCCTGCACCACGGTTTCACCCAGCCCATACGACGCATTGATGAACACCACATCGCGGAAGCCGGATTCGGTATCCATGGTGAACATGACGCCGGCCGCGCCCAGGTCGGAACGCACCATGCGCTGGATGCCGGCCGACAGCGCCACTTCGGCATGCTCGAAACTGTTGTGGACGCGATAGGAAATGGCGCGGTCGTTGTAGAGCGAGGCGAAGCAGAGCTTCACCGCGTCGATCAGGTTATCGGCGCCCTGGATGTTCAGGTAGGTCTCCTGCTGGCCGGCAAAGGAGGCATCGGGTAGATCTTCCGCCGTGGCCGAGGAACGGACGGCCACATCCAGCCCCAAGCCGTACTCTTTCTCCATTTTTTTGTAGGCCGCCCCGATCTCCTGCCGGAGATCATCCGGGAATGGCGCGTTCCGGATAATGTTTCGCACCTTTTCCCCGCGGGAGGAAAGGTTCTGCATGTCATGGGTGTCCAGACCGGCCAG
>JAUYET010000061.1 GCA_030691265.1 Pseudomonadota bacterium | reverse complement strand
GTAGTGACGTAGGTTGGGCAAAGCGAAGCGTGCCCAACGAACCGGCGCGCTGTTGGGCACGCTTCGCTTTGCCCAACCTACGGTGCCATGCCGCGAAATCACGCGCCACTACATCTAGTGGGTGGGTGTGTTAACCCGATAAGCACGCGTCAAACCTCGGTTGACGGATAAATTCATTACGATTCAATGTGTTGCGAGATATCTGTAGGTGCGAATTCATTCGCACCGAAGTCGTTGATTGTGCGAATAAATTCGCACCTACGAGCACCTCAACCGAGGTTTCCAGGGGCTTAATCCTCAGAACCGGGTGAGGATGTTTTCCTCGTCCGCCAGAACCTGTGCGCCGGAGCCGACCAGCAGCGCATCCGGCTGATGCGCGACGTGCACGTCCTTGTCCGGATAGGACAGGCTGTGCAGGAAATGGCGCATGCAGTTCAGCCGCGCGCGTTTCTTGTCGTCGGACTTGATCACCACCCAGGGCGCATCGGCCGTGTCGGTGTGGAAGAACATCGCGTTCTTGGCCTCGGTGTAGGCATCCCACATGTCGAGCGACTTGATGTCGATGGGCGACAGTTTCCAGTGCTTGAGCGGGTCGTCGCGGCGCGAGACGAAGCGGCGTAACTGCTCTTCCTGGGTGACCGAGAACCAATATTTGTAGAGCAGCACGCCGCTATTGGCCAACATGCGCTCGAATTGCGGCGTCTGCCGCATGAACTCCAGGTATTCGTGCGGCGAACAGAAGCCCATTACCCGCTCGACGCCGGCGCGGTTGTACCAGGAGCGGTCGAAGAAGACCATTTCGCCGGCTGTCGGCAGATGTTGGACATAGCGCTGGAAATACCATTGGCCGCGCTCGCGCTCGGACGGTTTGTCGAGGGCGACGACGCGCGCACCGCGCGGATTCAGGTGTTCCATGTAGCGCTTGATGGTGCCGCCCTTGCCGGCCGCATCGCGTCCTTCGAACAGCACGACGATCTTCTGGCCGCTATCGCGCACCCAGCTTTGCACCTTCAGCAACTCGATTTGCAGTTTCTCCTTCTGCGCTTCGTAGTCGGCCCGGCGCAAACGGGTGTGATACGGATAACTGGTCGGCAAGGCGGCGTAATCGCTGTCTTCGCTGCTGCCGTGCGGCGCATGCGCCACCGTCATTGCGACCGGGGCGAGGCTCACGGCCTCGATTTCCGCCGCCGCTTCGGCAACTTGGGTTTTTGCCGTGGCGGCGCGACGCCGACGCGGCGCGGTAGATGTTTTTGCGTTGTGCTTGGTCTCGGCCATGGCGGTCTCTGGTTGCGACAAGTGTGTCGATTATGAAGCTGGGCGCGGCTTCCGGTGATGCAATGTGCTTATGTGCCTGGTCGGGCCAGCAATCGTAGGTTGGGCAAAGCGCAGCGTGCCCAACAAACCGTCGCAATGTTGGGCACGCTTCGCTTTGCCCAACCTACGACTAATGGTCACTAGTCCATCCGTCCCCTTCCCGCGCTTGCGGAAACATGCAAACTTCGCACCCCCGAATTCTTTGAGCGAGCGCATGCAGGCTTATCGCATTCTGCAATCGCAGGGCCTGGGCAGCCGGCGCGATTGCCGCGACCTGATTCGTCGCCAGCGAGTGCTCTTTGACAGCATGCTGGTGACCGACCCCGAGCAGGAGTTGGCCTGCGATAACCTCGAATTGAGCGTCGATGGTCAGGCCTACCGCTACCGCCAATATGCCTATCTGGCCCTGCACAAACCGGCCGGCTACGAATGCTCGCGGCAGCCGCGCGACCATGCCAGCGTGTTTTCATTGCTGCCGGAAACGCTGCTGCGCCGCGGCGTGCAGTGCGTCGGCCGGCTGGACCAGGACACCACCGGCCTGTTGCTGTTTTCCGATGACGGCGGCTTCATCCACGAGCACACGTCGCCGAAGAAACAGATCGGCAAGACCTACCGGGTCACCTGCAAACATCCGGTCACGCCGGACCTGATCGAGCAGTTGCAGACCGGCGTGCAACTCCACGACGAGCCCGCCCCGATCTCCGCCCGGTTCTGCCGCGCGGTGTCGGAACATCAACTCGAACTGGTCATCGACGAAGGCAAATACCACCAGGTCAAACGCATGCTCGCGGCAGCCGGAAATCGCGTCGAATCCTTGCACCGAAGCGCGGTCGGCGGCTTTGTCTTGCCCGACGATTTAGCCGTCGGCGCTTGGCAGTGGCTCGAAGCGGAGGAACTTTCCGCATTGAAAACGCATCTTGAAAACGCACCATCCCCCTCACCCCAGCCATAAAAAGGAGTTATCCATGCAGCGATTTTTTTCGATTCTGACCGGCTTGATCCTGACGATTTCCGTCGCCTCGGCTGCCGCCTTGCCCGCGCCCAAAGTCGTCAAGGTCAATGCGCGCATTCATGCCCTGCTCGGCCCGATGGAACTGCCGAACAAGAAGAATCAGGGCTACATGGTCAACAGCATCCTGATCGTCGGCGATACCGGCGCCATCCTCATCGACACCGGCTTTACCGACGAAATCGGCGCCATGCTGGCCAAACAGGTGGCCAAACTGACCAGCAAGCCGGTCACCCACGTCATCAACACCCACCATCACGGCGACCACAGCCTCGGCAACATCGCCTTCCCCAACGCCAAAATCCTCAGTTCCGAGCAATGCCGCAAGCTGGCGCTGGAACACGGCGCAGACTGGATCGCCATCGTCGAAGCCGCCGCCGGGCGCAAATTCCCGAACACCAAAGTCGTCACCGCCAGCGTCACCTACCCCCAGAACAGCAAGTCCGAGTTGGTGATCGATGGCGTCAAGATGGTGTTCTGGGTGCCGGAAGCCGCGCACACCCTGGGCGACATGATGATCTGGCTGCCGGACGACCAGGTGCTGCTGTCCGGCGACATCATGGTCAACCAGATCACGCCCAACTTCCGCGATGCCAACCTGAAGGAATGGATCAATGCGCTGCGGGAAGTGCAAAGCCTGCCGGTGAAAACCATCGTCCCCGGCCACGGCCCGTTGATGAGCAAACAGGACGCCGCCGCCATGCATCAACGCATGACCAGCTTGTATGACGGCATTGCCGCAGGCATCAAAGCGGGTCTGACCGACAGCGAAATTCGCAACAAACTCGACCTGAAAGAGTGGAAGAAACTGCACCACTTCGACGAACAGATGGGCGGCAACATCAACAAGGCCTACCTGGAAATCGAAGCGGCGAGCTTCTAACGCTATCCGGGTTCTGCGGCTGGAACCCAGCTCCCCTGTCCGCGCTAAATCCGCGCTGAAAGTCTGAACCTGGTGTTGCGGCGATGATGGTTACCAGTGGCGGAAGCCGGCCATTAAGAGCCGCTGGCAGTGCCGAGAAATCTCGTCGATGATCATCTGATCTTACTGGCAGCGTGAAAGACATTCGGGAGCGCTTGCTGGATGACGCTGGTTCGGCCGAAGCGGCTGGTCATACAATGCGCCATAAATATTGGAGTTTCAGATGGCCAGTGCAGACCAACTCAAGGCACTACTCAAATCACACATCGAGGGTGACCAGGGGCGCTTTTTTTCTGTTGCCATGCAGGTCGCCGCGCATGAGGCCAAACTTGGCCACGGCAAACTGGCGGAAGAACTCCGTGACATGATCGATGTCGCCAAGAGCCACAACCAAACCGCTAGATTGGCTAGCAACCTCATCCCCATCAATAAGCCGCGCGGCGAGCTATCCGGGCTCCTGACCGTGTCATACCCCAAGTCGCGGTTGTTCGACATGATTCTTGATGATGTCGTTTCCGAGAAGCTGAAGCGCACCATCAAGGAGCAACGGTTTTTCACCAAACTGCATGAGCATGGCCTTTCTCCCCGGCGCAAGCTTTTGCTTGTCGGCCCGCCTGGCACCGGCAAGACCATGACCGCCTCGGTGCTGGCGGGAGAGCTGGGCATCCCTCTATTCCTGGTGCGTCTCGATTCCCTGATTACCAAATTCATGGGCGAAACCGCCGCCAAATTGCGTCAGGTTTTTGATGCTGTTGACAGCGTTCGTGGCATCTACTTCTTTGACGAATTCGACGCTATCGGCTCGCAACGCGGCTTGGCCAACGATGTGGGCGAGATTCGCCGGGTGCTCAACAGTTTCCTGCAAATGATCGAGCAAGATCAATCCAACAGCGTAATCATCGCTGCAACCAACCACCCGGAAATCCTCGATTACGCGCTGTTCCGCCGTTTTGACGACGTTATCGAATATGGCTTGCCCAATCAGGAACAGATCGCCGCATTGCTGAAGGGGCGACTGGTGGGTTTCAAACCAGTGCGGTCGCTTTGGCAAAAAGCGTCCGTACAAGCTGAAGGTTTGAGCTATGCGGAAATTGCCAGAGCAGCCGACGAAGCAATCAAAAACGCCATCATTCACGAACAGAAGAGCATCACCGAGGCAGACCTGATCCATACCCTGGCTGAGCGGAAACAGATGAGCGCCAGGCTGACTGGCAATAAAGAAAACGGGAGACTAACCAACTATGCCGGATCAAGCCCAACGCGATAAACGTCCGCACCTCGTTCTATCCAACACCTCTCAAACCCAAGCATTCACCGCCCACTCATCGAAGGGCGGCCCGAAAAAGAAACTCCCCGAGTTGAATCGCGCCCAGCATGGCGCGTCGCTTCAATTGCAGCTTCAAGCGATTGAAGCCGCTTCGCAAGAAGCGCTCGCCAAGCAAAAAGAGATAGGGCTTGAAAGCTGCCTGGGCCTGCAAATCCAGTTTCGCAGCCAACCCGACGTGGCCTTGGCCTTCGAGAGCCTGCATTACGAACCCAGCCATATCGAACTGCTGAGCATTCACACGGAAGGCGAATACACCTATGCTAACGTGTTCGTCCCGGATGGCGACCTGGGCCATTTCGAGAAATACGTAACCGAGTATCTCGAAGAGAAAAAAGACAAGGACGGCAAGGTCAGAGACCACAAGACGCTGCTGAACACCATCGAATCCATCCGCACCGCCGAGCTTCGCGCCCTATGGACGGATGAACCCGGCTTGCTCCCGGAGAATCCGGAGGAAGTCTTCTGGTGGGAAGTCTGGCTACCCGTGCGTGGCGAACGCGCGCTGGTGAGGAGTGATTTCCGCAAACTGGCGACCTTGGCCGGGTGCGAAGTTGGCGAACGGTATGTGGATTTCCCGGAGCGCAGCGTCATGCTCATGCGCGGATCGCAACGCCAATTCGCCCAGTCCGTCATGACCCTGAATTGCGTGGCGGAACTGCGCCGGGCCAAGGAAACGGCTGAGTTCTTCGATGGCATGAATGCTGCGGAACAATATGCCTGGAAAGACGAACTCCTGGCCCGAACCACCTTCCCTGCTCATGCGGACGAAGTGCCCCGCGTGTGCCTGCTGGACAGCGGCGTGAATCGCAGCCATCCGCTACTCGAACCCCTGTTGGCGGAGTCGGACCTGCATACCGTCGAGCCTGTCTGGGGAACCCACGATCAAGCCAATCACGGCACGGGATTGGCGGGGATCGCCACTTATGGCGACCTGACCGATGCGCTCGCTGGCGTCAACCCAATACAAATCGACCACCTGCTGGAATCCGTGAAGCTCGTTCCAAATCAGGGTGGCAACCCGGGAACGCCCGAATTCCATGCCGACCGTTTTGGGGACGCGGTCAGCCAACCGGAAGTCCCTTTCCCCCATCGCCCACGGGTATTCAGTTCAGCGGTCACCACCTCCGACTACCGGGACAGGGGCCGTCCTTCCTCCTGGTCGTCCATGCTGGATCGGCTGGCTGCCGATGTGGATGGAAACGGCGAATTTCCTCGCCTGTTCGTTCAATCCGCCGGCAACATCAAAGACCAACATGCCTGGCTGGATTATCCGGCCAGCCTGAGCACGAACCTGATCCACGACCCCGGCCAGGCCTGGAATGCCCTGACGGTGGGTGCCTACACGGACAAGGACGACACCGAGGATGCCGCTCTTCTACCCGTGGCGAAGCCAGGTGAACTCAGCCCTTTCACCACCAGCTCGGCCACCTGGGACAAAGCCTGGCCGCTCAAGCCCGATGTCGTTTTCGAAGGCGGAAACGTCAGTCAAAGCGGCGGCTTCGTCGGTACGCAACCCAGCCTCAGCCTGCTCACCACCCACTACAAACCCATCGAAAGGCTCTTCACCACCACCAACGCCACCAGTGCTGCTTCGGCCTTGTGCGCCCGCATGGCCGCTCAGCTCATGGCGGCCTACCCGAAACTGCGGCCCGAGACGATACGCGCGCTGATCGTCCATTCCGCCGAATGGACCGACGCCATGCGGCGGATGTATCTACCCGCCGGCAAGCCCACCACCAAGAGCGACTATGCCCACCTGATCCGCCATTGCGGCTGGGGTGTCCCGGATATGGAACGCGCCCGCTGGAGCGCCGCCAACTCGCTGACGCTGATCGTCGAAGATGCGCTGCATCCCTATCGGAAAGATGGCAGCGACATCAAGACCCGTGACATGCACCTGCACGCACTACCCTGGCCCAAGGATGAATTGGAAAGCCTGGGTGACGCCGAGGTTCAGATGCGTGTCACGCTGTCCTACTTCATCGAACCCAACCCCTCCGCACGCGGCACAACCTCGAAATTCCACTACCCCTCCCACCGTCTGCGTTTCGATGTCCGCCGGCCACTGGAATCGACCGAGGAGCTCATGGCACGGGTGAACGCGGCGGCGGCCTTGGAAGAAGACGAACAAGCCGTCAACCCGAAAGACCCGAACTGGTGGCTGGGCGGCCAGCAACGCCACAAGGGTTCCATCCACCAGGACGTCTGGACCGGCACCGCCGCCGACTTGGCCAGCCGGAGCTACCTGGCCGTCTACCCCGCCATGGGCTGGTGGCGCACCCGCCCCAGGCTGGATCGCTTTAATCTCCCCGCCCGCTACAGCCTGATCGTCTCCATCCGCACCCCGGAAACCGACATCGACATCGACATCTACAACGCCGTCGCCATCCAGATTCACGTGCCGGTGGCCATCGAGATATAACCCCCAACGAAAATCACATGGATTACCAGGAACGCAAACAACAGGAAGACAACCGCTTCGAGGCTCCCGACCTGTCGCGTACAAACTCCAAACCGACCAAAAACCTTGACCATCTGCAATGGCCAAGCAAGAAACAGTCATCAGCACCCTGGCTGAATTTCCGCTCCAGATCCCTTTTTAACGGCTCGACTGGCCAACCATGCTCAACGCCACCGCCTCCGCCACCTTGATGCCGTCGACGGCGGCGGACAGGATGCCGCCGGCATAACCGGCGCCTTCGCCGGCCGGGTAGAGGCCGCGCGTGTTGAGGCTCTGGCAGTCGTCGCCGCGCGTGATGCGGATCGGCGAGGAGGTGCGCGTTTCCACCCCGGTCAGCACCGCGTCGTCCATCGCGAAACCTTTGATCTGCTTGTCGAAGGCCGGCAACGCCTCGCGGATCGTGGCGATGACGTAATCGGGCAGACAGCTTGCCAAGTCGGTCCAGTGCACGCCCGGCGTGTACGAGGGCGTCACCGCGCCTGGCCCGGTGGAGGGGCGACCGGCGAGGAAGTCGCCGACTTTCTGCGCCGGCGCGCGGTAGTCGCTGCCGCCCGCGACGAAGGCGGCGGCTTCCCACTGGCGCTGGAAATCCATGCCGGCGAGCGGGTTGGCGGTCACATCGCCCGGGAAATCCTCCGGATCGACGTTCACCACGATGGCGGCATTGGCGTTGCGTTCGTTGCGCGAATACTGGCTCATGCCGTTGGTGACCACCCGCCCCGGCTCCGAGGTGGCGGCCACCACGGTGCCGCCCGGGCACATGCAGAAACTGTAGGCCGAGCGGCCGTTGCCGGCGTGATGGACCAGCTTGTAATCGGCCGCGCCGAGCACCGGGTTGCCGGCGAAATCGCCGAAGCGACACTGGTCGATCAAGGACTGCGGATGTTCGATGCGGAAGCCGACCGAGAACGGCTTCGGCTCGATGTAAACGCCGCGCTCGAACAGCATGCGGAAGGTGTCGCGCGCGCTGTGGCCCAGCGCCAGCACGACATGATCGGCGGCGATGCGCTCGCCGTCGGCCAGTGCCACGCCTTCGATCTGGCCCGCGACGATGTCCAGATCGACCACCCGACTCTGAAAGCGAATCTCGCCGCCCAATTCGGTGATGGTCTCGCGCATGTGCTCGACCATCGTTACCAGTTTGAAGGTGCCGATATGCGGCTTGCTGACGTAGAGAATTTCTTCCGGCGCGCCGGCCTTGACGAACTCTTGCAGCACCCGGCGCGCGTGGTGTTGCGGGTCTTTGATCTGGCTGTACAACTTGCCATCGGAAAAGGTGCCGGCGCCGCCTTCGCCGAATTGCACGTTGGATTCGGGATTCAACTCGCCTTTTCGCCACAGCGCCCAGGTGTCCTTGGTGCGCTCGCGCACCGCCTTGCCGCGTTCCAGCACGATGGGTTTGAAACCCATTTGCGCCAGCAACAACGCCGCCAGCAAGCCGCACGGGCCGGCGCCGATCACCACTGGGCGGGAACGCAATGCTTCCGGTGCATGCGCGACGTAGCGGTAAGCCATGTCCGGCGTAAGCATCAGGTGTTTATCGCCGCGCAGCCGCTTCAACAGCGCGGCTTCGTTGTTCACTTCGACATCCAGCGTGTAGATCAGAGCGATCTGGCTGCGTTTTCTGGCGTCGTAGCTACGCTTATGAATTTCAAAACGCAGCAACTGATCCGGCGCGATGGCCAGGCGTTTCAGAATGGCGGCGTGCAGCGCCTGTTCGGGATGGTCGAGCGGAAGTTTGACTTCGGTTAATCGCAACATGGTGGCAGCGCGTCGGGCCGGACAGCCGGGTAAGCAAGGCCCGGATTTTAGCCCGCTCCAGCTTAGAATCCGGGACGTTCGCATCCCGGAAGACCCGTCATGAACAACCCCATCGGCCACGAAATCGGCAACAACATCGCCGCCCTGGATCAGGTGCAGAGCACCGCCATCGACCTCGCACTCAAGTTCGGCCCCAGGCTGCTGGGTCAGGCCTGAGCCATGTCGCCCGATCTCATCGGCTACGGCGCGGCCATCCTCACCACGGCCGCCTTCGTGCCGCAGGCGCTGAAATCCTGGAGCAGCCGCGATCTGTCCGGGGTTTCCTTGAGCATGTACAGCCTGTTCACGCTGGGTGTGGCGCTCTGGCTGTTGTACGGAATCGCCTTGCAAAGCTGGCCGATCATCCTCGCCAACTGCATTACGCTGGTGCTGGCCGGCCTGGTGTTGAGCCTGAAAATCAGCCACTTGCGGAGAAAGTAGGGGCGGCCCCGGGAAAGCGTTTACTTGGTCAGCGCCAGGAACAACTCCGGCAGTTTCTCCGGCAGGCGCTGGATGTTGTCGATGACGGTGTACTGCCGGCCGAAGATACCCTTTTCGGGTGATTCCACGTTCACAACTCTGCCTTGACCCACTCTTCGTAAGCCTCACGAACAGTTCGTGGAATCCATCCATCCTCGAAGCAGGATTTCATATCGGGTTTCTGAATACTGGCTAGATCAAGTCCACTGATCTCAAATGATTGCCACTCGACCTCGGCGCAGCGAGACCAGCATCTCATCAACAAGCGGCCATCCCCGCCTTGCCAGATATCCATGTTGTAACCGTGCTTATCGGGTTGTCACACACAACCACTACCGGTAGTGGCGTAGGTTGGGCAAAGCGAAGCGTGCCCAACGAACCGGCGCGCTGTTGGGCACGCTTCGCTTTTCCCAACCTACGGTGCCATGCCGCGAAATCACGAGCCACTACATCTAGTGGGTGTGTGTGACAACCCGATAAGCACGGTTGTAACTACGTCGCGCACCGAAATGGTCACCACGACCAAACACTCGACGCATTCCACGGGCGACGAAGGCTGGGGCCACTGATACTTCTGCAATGACATCGGGAGGAATGGAATCCCAGATAATCAAGGTATTCATGTTGTCATTTCCATTCGGGCACTACGGCTGATTCAATCCCGATGGGATGTTTCAGCGAGCATCAATAGCAATTTATCCAACTGCCGCGGAGGCAGTTTGATGCCGTGCTTTTCAAACACGTCTTGGCGAAACCTTACGCATCGCCGCACGAAGTCCTTGTACTCAAGGTCCGCCCCATCTGTGTTCATCGGTGGGATCTGGCTCAGTCTGGGCAATCCTTCAATCTTGGTAATCGCCGACCTTGCACGACTGTCATAGATGAAAAATACGTCGGGTTTGTGGAAGTGCAGATACTTGGAGGCAAGCGATCGCTTGTTATCACCGGCAATTTCTCCAAATTTCTTCATCAGCTTGTAATGGACTTCGATCGTCCTCGGCGAACCAGGTGCCTCATCATCCGGCAAGGATGATAGCCAGTCATCAATATCCGATTCCCTGATTGCTGGTGCAACAATCTCCTCATAGAAACGGTCAGCCGTAGGTATCTTGGCATCCTTGTCCGCTTTGTCACCCGGCTTACGTCTCTCGATTGCGGCCGCATATGAACGCCCGATCAGCCACACTTTTGCGATGATCTCTGCATCCGACTTGTGGCAGGGACTCTCCCTGCAGAGACGGTACAAAACGTCATTGGCCAGATCCCATACTGATGACTCATTGGCTAATTTAATCTGCGCTGTTGTGACTGCGATTTTCCTGATCTGGCCCATCCCGTCCCCTTCCTGAGACTGCAATCGAGTTACTTGGTCAGCGCCAGGAACAACTCAGGCAGTTTCTCCGGCAATCGCTGGATGTTGTCGATGACGGTGTACTGCCGGCCGAAGATGTTGCTGACGTAGTCGTCGGCCTTCGGGTCCAGGCTGATGCAGTAGGTGAAGATGCCTTTGCGGTCGAGTTCCTTCACCGCCTGGCGGGTGTCTTCGATCAGCAACCGTTCGTCATGGGTATCGATGTCCGAAGGCTGGCCGTCGGTCAGGATCAACATCAACTTCTTGTCGGCCGGGCGGACTTCCAGGTAGTGCGCGGCGTGGCGCATGGCCGCGCCCATGCGGGTCGAATAGCCGGCCCGCATCGCGGCCAGGCGCGCCTTGGCGTCGTCGCCCCAGCGTTCGCCGTAGCCCTTGATGTGCAGGTAGCGCACGTCGTGGCGGGTGTTGGAATGGAAGCCGGCGATGGCGAAGGCGTCGCCCAGTTGTTCGACCGCCCAGGCCAGCAGCGTGACCGCTTCCTGGCTGAGTTCCAGGATGGTCTGCTCGCTGCCGGCGGCCTTCTCATTGAGCGATTCCGACAGGTCGAGCAGCAGCATCACGGCGATGTCGCGGCCGTCGGTGCGGTGGCTCATGTTGATGCGCGGGTCCGGGTTGGCGCCGCCCTTGAAGTCGATCAGCGAGCGGATGGCGACGTCGAGATCGAGTTCGCTGCCTTCTTCCTGATAGCGGATGCGCACCTTGTCCTGCGGTTTCAGCAGGTCGAGGATGCGTTTCAGGCGCTTGGCCAGCGCGGCATGTTTTTCCAGCAGTCGGTCGATGTCGGCCGGGTTGCCTTTCGGGTGCAGGGCTTCGTAAACACTGACCCAGTCCGGCCGGTAGGTCAGGCTCTTGTAGTCCCATTCCGGGTAGTGGCGCGGCGGCAGACCTTTGACTTCATCGCTTGGCGTGCGTTTCTTCTCCTTCTCGAACATCTCCTCGTCGTCGCTATCTTCGATGAATTTCCACATCTGGCGGTTGTCGTCGCGGTAGTCGACCACGGTGTCAGCGAAATGGACGCGGGCGAGTTGGTCGCTCTGGCGGCGGGTCTTGGCGACGTAGCTCAGCGCCAGGGAGGCGATTTCCTTGGTGTTGGAGGTGTTGCCATCGGCCAGGAGGGCGTGGAAACGTTCAACAAATTCACGTAGCGAAGGGTCGGTGTAGCCGTGCCGGGCATGATCCGGAGGGGAGGTGCGCACGGCGCACCCTACACGGGGCTGACCGTAGGGTGCGCCGTGCGCACCAGCCGTTTCCAGCAGGGCGCGCGACAACATGGCCATACGGTGGCGCAGACAGGAGACGGTCTCCGGGTTGCAAGCGTCCTCGACCGGCTTCGGATGCAGCGCCAGAAAGATGCGCTTGAGGCCGGGGTATTCACGGCAGAGCAGCGTTTCGATGCGGCAGTCCTCGAAGAACTCCACCGCCATGCGCTGAAACGGACTCCAGTTGTCGGCGATCTGCGCCTCGCTCCAACGCCGGTGGCCGACCATGTGGGCCAGGGTGGCGCGGTAGCGGTCGAGGCCGGGGATCAGGATTTCAGCGTAGGGTGCGCCGTGCGCACCATCATCGGTGCGCACGGCGCACCCTACCGTGAAGTCGTCGTAGACATCCGGCACGCGCATGCCCAGCTTGTCGTAATACGGCACCGGCTTGCGCAGTTCGTCGAAAGCGGTGGAGTACGGCACCAGTTGCTCCGATGCCTGCCAGAGGCCGTGCAGGTAGAGATCGAGCTTGCGTTCCACGTCCATGAACAGCGTGCCGTGGCGTTCCCGTTGCAGCACGGCGCGGCTGTCGGCGGACTGGACAGTGAAGTAATCCTTCTGCCGTTCCGGATGCGTGCGGTAATTGCGGATGCCGTATTCCACCCAGTTTTTCAGGCCTTCAATGCTGAGTTGAGACAGCAGAAACGGGGCCTGGACGAAGAAGTCAGGCAGGCCGGGGCTGGGGAATGTGGTGTGGTGGCCGTGGATGGAGCCGGTGGTGCGCTCCATGAAATCGAGCGTGATGTCGAGGTAATGCCGCATCAGTTCGGGCGACTGCAAGCGCCGCGCAGCCGGCGCCAGCGTTTGCAGGAAGGGCGTGATGGCGCGGCTGTTGGGCGACTTCTGCATGCGCATGACGACCGCCATGATCTCCGGCAGAGCAGCCTCGCCCAGCACCTGGGCGGCGGAAGGCCACGCCTCCAGGAATGCCAGCATCGGCTCGACGCCGCGCCCCAATTTGCCGATGACGCGGGCGGCTTCCAGATAGGCATTGATGCCTTCGCGCGTCAGGATCGCCAGCGCTTCCGCCATGACGTCCTCGAACACATCCTCGACCGGCTCGAATTGGGTGTCGATCTGGGCCCAGTAGGCCTTCATCAAGGGGTGCTGGTACTCGGTTTCGGTCATGGTCTCGATCCTGTTTGGTGCGCATGGCGCACCCTACGGTAGGGTGCGCCATGCGCACCGTCCTTCATTCGCCAAAATCACCTTCGATATTCGCGCCAGAGGCCCAACCCACCGGGTAGATGCCCTGCGCCACGCTTTTTCGAAAACTGGAGTGCTGCCAATCTGCCGGGCTTTTCACATAACCATGCTTTACCGGGTTGAAATGGATGTAGTCCATGTGCCGGGCATAGTCATCGTCGTCACGTATCAAGTGTTCCCAGAACCGTCGTTGCCAAAACCCCAGTTCGCGCCGTGTTTTCATTGAGTGAGTCGTTGCTTCCGCTCCCGACGCTCCAACGGTTTTCGAGACGTGACGTTTGATCATGCCCCAGCGTGCTCCAAAGCCTGCATCCCCCGGCGGCAATGTCCATATGGCATGCAGATGGTCTGGCAGGATCACCACAGCATCGAGCTTGAAAGGCTTGGTCTGCCGCACGTTTCGGAACGCATCACGCAACGCATCCAAAACATTGGGTTGCAGGAGGATCCGCTGACGCTGATATGCGACCACGGTGAAGAAATAGGTCGCCCCGCCTTCATGTGCTCGCCGATAGTTGGGCATTCCAATTGGCCTGGTTCGGTGCGCGCGGCGCACCCAACCGTAGGGTGCGCCGCGCGCACCATCCATCAAGCAAACGTCGTGTCGATGGCGTGATCCAGCGTTTCTCGGATGTCGGCGTCGTCGGTGATCGGGCGCACCAGCGCCATGCGGCAGGCGTCGAGCGGGTCGACGCCGTCCTTGATCAGGGTCGCGGCGTAGACCAGAAGACGGGTGGAGATGCCTTCGTCGAGACCATGCCCTTTCAGGTTGCGCGCGGTCTGGCCGATTTTCACCAGCTTGCCGGCGGTGGCTTCGTCGAGGCCGGTTTCTTTCGCCAGGATGGTGGTTTCCAGCGCGGCTTGCGGGTAGTCGAAATCGAACGCGGTGAAGCGCTGCTTGGTCGATTGCTTCAAATCCTTCATCAGCGACTGGTAGCCGGGGTTGTAGGAAATGACCAACTGGAAATCCGGGTGCGCGTGAATCAACTCGCCCTTCTTGTCGATCGGCAGCGTGCGGCGGTGGTCGGTGAGCGGGTGGATCACCACGGTGGTGTCCTGCCGCGCTTCGACGATTTCGTCGAGGTAGCAGATCGCGCCGATGCGGGCGGCGGTAGTCAGCGGGCCGTCCAGCCAGCGGGTGCCGTTGGCTTCCAGCAGATAACGGCCGATCAGGTCGCTGGCGGTCATGTCTTCGTTGCAGGCGACGGTAATCAGCGGCTTGTCCAGCTTCCAGGCCATGTATTCGATGAAGCGGGATTTGCCGCAGCCGGTGGGGCCTTTGACCATCACCGGCAGGCGGTTGCGGTAGGCGGCTTCGTACAGTTCGACTTCCTTGCCCTGGGCCTGGTAGTAGGGTTCCTGGTGAACCTTGTATTGCTCTTTGTCGGTGCTCATTGCGTGTCTCCAGAAAGCTTGTGTTTGCCGTGCGTTGATCCGGTAGGGTGCGCCGCGCGCACCAAATTGTGAGTGGTGCGCACGGCGCACCCTACGGAATCGGGTCGACTCAAGGGTTATTCCATATCCAGGAAGAAAAACGCCCCCAGCAAGCCGGGGGCGTTTTCACTGCTTGCTTGCGTGCTTTCGACTTACTTGTGCACGCCCAGCTTTTCACGCCAGCCGGGGTAGAGCTTGTCGGCATCGCCGGGGAACGATTCGAAGGCACGGGCGAACTCTTTGTGTTCTTTCGCGAATTCGATCGGGTCGGCGCCGGCCTTCCAGCACTCGTAAGACTGGCGTAGCGAAATAGCGCCTGCCGCCGGAGAGTCGATGTGGCCGTAG
>JAUYET010000060.1 GCA_030691265.1 Pseudomonadota bacterium | reverse complement strand
GTGCCCAACGAACCTGCGCGCTGTTGGGCACGCTTCGCTTTGCACCCGCAAGGGGCACGCCTGATTCGTAAGCCGCTAAAGCGGCAACGACTCCGCTGCCCAACCTACGGCGCCCTGCCGCGAAATCACGAGCCAATACATCTGGTGGGTGGGTGTGACAACCCGATAAGCACAGATTGAACCTGTTCCGGCTCAGGCTAAATAGCCTGCCAGATACCAGAGATGCAGCAGGGCGACGATTTCTTCGGCGTATTCGCCGGGGGGCAAGTGGCGCTTGTCGGCGAGATCGCGCAGCGTCGGGCAGAGTGCAGGCGCGGCCTCTGCTCGTTCGCCATTCATGAAGAAGGCATCGCTCCGGAATAGCATTTGGCTGCGCGCGTCGAGCGCCACGCCGTGTTTCCGGAGGGCTTTCGTGAAGGTGGCGAGCGTTTTTGGCCGCGCCGGCGGGTCGAAGAAGACATGCGATTTCGGCTCGCTGAGATAGCGGCCGAGGAAATCGGCGATCTCGGCCTTGTCCCAACGTGCAGCGGCGCGGATGGTCTTGTCGGCCCAGTCGAGCATGGCGCCGGGGATTTCGGCGACGTGTTTCGAAGGTTTCAGGTCGGGATCGGCGTAGATACCGGGCAATTCGAGTTTGTCTTGCAGATAGGTCAGAAACTGGCCGACGATTTCCTCGGCCTTGGGCGCGCGGAAACCGATCGACCAAGTCATGCAGTCGGTTAAAGCAACGCCGTTGTGGGCCAGTTGCGGCGGCAGATAAAGCATGTCGCCGGGTCCCACTTCCCAGGTTTGATCGACCCGGAACTCCTTGAGGATGCGCAGCGGCGCGCCTTCCACGATGGTCAGGTCGTCCTGCGCGCTGATTTCCCAGCGGCGGCGACCCTGGCCCTGGATCAGGAACACGTCGTAGGAGTCGAAATGCGGGCCGACGCCGCCGCCGGGTGGGGCGAAGCTGACCATCAGGTCGTCGAGACGGGCGGCAGGGATGAAGTCGAAGCGATGCAGCAACCAGTCTGCGCGCGGCATCAAGTGATTGACGCCGGAGACCAGCAGGCTCCAGTTTTTCTTCGGCAAAGCCTGCAATTCTTCCGGTTCGAACGGGCCGTATTCGAGCTGACACTGGCCGCGCTTGAATTGCACCAGACGGCCTTCGGAATTGTCCTGACAGGCGAGTTCGGAGAGGCTTTCGCGATCCAGCCAGGCGCCGAAATTCGGCAGCGCCTGGCGTACCAACAATGGTTTCTTGTGCCAGTGCTCGGCAAGAAATTTTTCTACCGACATGCCGCCGAGCAGGCATTGCAGGGAATAATCCGCCTCCGTGAAAGTCTTGGCGTTCCTGTTCGAGCTGGCGTGCGACGGTTTGTCCGGATGTTTATTCATCGAAAACTTTCAAAGAGACGCTGTTTTGTGGGAGGGGTAACCTCTTCCAGAGGTCGCTCATGCAATGTATGAGTGTGGATTGAAACGATATGTTGCGAGGAGTTGGAACCATGCTGAACAGGGGCGACCGTGCGCCGGATTTCGAACTGCCCGACGCGGATATGACCATCGCCAAAATGGCGGATTACCAGGCCAAGCCACTCGTACTGTTCTTTTACGTGCGGGATGATACGCCCGGCTGTACGACCGAAGCGATCGAGTTCAGCGATCTGGAAGGTGACTTCGCACGGCTGAATTGCGTGGTTGTCGGTGTTTCCCGTGATGACTGCATCCGGCATGGTGCATTTCGCGATAAACACGGCATTACGGTGCGTTTGCTGGCCGACAAAGACGGTGTCGCTTGCCGGGACTACGATGTTCTGGTGACGCGCGAGGTGGATGGCGTCATGCGCGAGGGCATCAACCGCACTACTTTCATCATCGATGGCCAGGGCATGATTGCGCATGTCCTGCCCGGCGTGACGCCGAAGGGACACGCCGCCGAAGTTTTCAAACTAGTGACCCGGATGCTTCATAAATGATCGCCTGTCCTCGCTTGTTCCTTGTCCGCCAGGAAAGCTTTGCTCAGTCGGGCGTATGAATAACTACGCCACTCCCTCTCAAAACTTCCCTGACGGCCAAGGCCCGGCGCGATCATCAGGCGAATTTATGAAACATCCGGGTTAAGGAGCTTTAATTGCAAATCGGTAAAGACATAGTCGTGGTGTTGACCTATCAGCTCAGCACCCTGGAAGGCGAACTTCTGGAGGAAGCGGGCGCGGATTCGCCGGCGGTCTATCTGCAGGGCGGTTACGACGGCATTTTCCCGCGTGTGGAAGAGGCGCTTGAAGGCCAGGGCGTGGGCGCGGAACTCGATCTGGTGCTGGAGCCGGACGATGCTTTCGGCGAATACGATGCCGAGCTGGTGAAGATCGAGCCGGTCGATGTTTTCCCGGAAGAGGTGAAGATCGGCATGCAGCTCGAAGGCGTCAGCGATGATGGCGAGCACGTCATGCTCTACACCGTGACCGATGTGGCGGATGGCAAGGTGGTGGTGGACGGCAATCATCCGCTGGCTGGCCAGAGTTTGCGTCTGCAATGCGTGGTGCAATCGGTGCGCGCCGCTTCGGCGGAAGAAATCGAGCATGGCCATGTGCATGGCGAGCACGGCCATCATCATTGAGCATCGCTACCGGGGTGGAAATTCCACTCCTGTAGAATGCCTCCCCCTCATAGCTGATCCAACACCGACATGAAGCTGACTTTTCTCGACTTCGAACAGCCCATCGCCGAACTGGAGACGAAGATCGAAGAGTTGTCCGAAGTGCAGGGCGATCCCGCACTCGACATCTCCGAAGAGATCGAGCGTTTGCGCAAGAAGAGCGCGGCGCTGACCAAGCAGATCTACGGCAAGCTCAACGCCTGGCAGATTTCGCAAGTCGCGCGCCATCCGCAACGCCCCTACACGCTGGACTACGTCAAAGGCCTGTTCACCGAGTTCGAGGAATTGCATGGCGATCGCGCTTATGCCGACGATCCCGCCATCGTCGGCGGCCTGGCCCGGTTTCAGGGCGAGCCGGTAATGGTCATCGGCCAGCAGAAAGGGCGCGATACCAAGGAACGCCAGTACCGCAACTTCGGCATGCCGCGGCCGGAGGGCTACCGCAAGGCGCTGCGCCTGATGCGTCTGGCCGAGAAATTCCGGATTCCGGTATTCACCTTCATCGACACGCCGGGCGCTTATCCCGGCATCGATGCGGAAGAGCGCGGCCAGTCCGAAGCCATCGCCCGCAATCTGTATGTGATGGCGGAACTGAAGACGCCGGTGATCTGCACGGTGATCGGCGAGGGCGGTTCCGGCGGCGCGCTGGCGATTGGCGTCGGCGATGCGCTGATCATGCTGCAGTACGCCATTTATTCGGTGATTTCGCCGGAAGGTTGCGCTTCCATCCTCTGGAAGAGCGCCGACAAGGCCTCGCTGGCGGCGGAAGCGTTGGGCATTACCGCGCCCAAGCTGAAAACGCTGGGTCTGGTCGATCAGATCGTCACCGAACCGCTGGGCGGTGCGCATCGCGCCCCGGAGGCGATGATCGAATCGCTGCGCAAGACGCTGTCCGAGACGCTGGTCAATGTCCGCGAGCGGCCGCTCAATGCCCTGCTCAATACGCGCTACGCCCGGCTCATGGGCTACGGCAAGTTCAAGGAAGGGCGCGCCTGATTTTTGGCCGCAGCAATACTTCTCAAGTAGGGTGCGCCGTGCGCACCATTCATACCCGACGGTGCGCACGGCGCACCCTACTTGGCGCCCTGCAATGACAGAAATCCGGGACGCGCTGACTACCCAGGTTACAGCCTGCCTCAAGCGCCATATTCAACCGGGTAACCGGCTGACCGTCGGTTATTCCGGCGGTCTCGATTCCAGCGTCCTGCTGCATCTGCTGGCCGGTTTGCGGAAGTCTGCGGACTTTTCACTCGCTGCCGTCCATATCCACCACGGTTTGTCGCCCCAGGCCGACGTCTGGGCGCAGCACTGCGCGCAGGTTTGTGGTGAACTGGATGTGCCGCTGGAGATTCATCGCGTCGAAGTTCGGCCGGCCGGGGAGGGTATCGAGGCGGCGGCCCGCGCCGCACGTTATCGGGTGTTTGCCCGACTCGACACGGATTTTCTGGTTTTGGCGCATCACCGTGACGACCAGGCCGAGACCGTCTTGTTGCAACTTCTGCGCGGTGCAAGTCTGAAAGGGTTGGCCGCGATGCCGGAGGTGCGGCCGCTGGCTGGTGTTGCCTTGTTGCGGCCGCTGCTGGAGGCGACTCGCGCAGAAATATTGGCTTGGGCGAGCGAGCGCGGCATGGGGTGTGGTGCGGGCTGGATCGAAGACGAAAGCAACGCGGATGTCCGACTGGCGCGCAATGCGCTGCGGCAAGAAGTGCTGCCCCGGCTGAGCGACCGCTTCCCGGATGCGTCCAAGGCGCTGGCGCAGGCGGCCGGACAGTTTGCCGAGGCTGCGCTATTGCTCGATGCGCTGGCCGATCTGGATGGTCGCGCTGCGATTTCTGGCGATGGCCTGGCTTTGCCGGTGCTGAACGCCTTGCCCGAGCCGCGCGCGCGCAACCTGCTGCGCCGTTTCCTGGAACAGTCGGGCGTGGAAATTCATCAGGAATCCCTGCGTGAGGCGCTGCGGCAATTGCTCACCGCGCGGCAGGATGCTCAGGTGCGCGTGGATTTTGGCGCCTTCTCATTGCGCCGACATCGGCAATGGGCGGTGCTTGATCGCGTTCAAGTCGCGTCTGACAGCAGCGGCGCCGAGATCCGTTTGTGGCGAGGTGAAGACTGCCTCGATCTGGGCGCGGCGGGGTGCGTGAGTTTCCAGTCGGTAACCGGTGCGGGCGTCAGCCTGACGCCGGGCGAGGTCACTATTCGGCCGCGTTCGGGGGGCGAGCGTCTGCGGCCCGGGCCGGGGCGGCCGCGTCGAACACTGAAGAATCTGCTGCGCGAGGCGGGTATTCCGGCCTGGCAGCGTGGATCGCTGCCGCTGCTCTATGTCGGTGAGGCGTTGGTGTGGGCGGCAATAGTGGGCGCCGACAGCGATTTTCTGGCCAAACCGGGCGAACCCGGCTGGCTCATTTCGTGGCAGGCAAGGATGAATAGGGCAGCGTAACCAGCGCGTTGTAGCCGAGCTTGCGCATCTCCGTCTGGGCTTTTTCCGCTTCCTGACGATTCAGGAACGGGCCGATCTGAACCCGCGCTTCCAGATGTGCGCGCACGCCCTGTTTGTTTAATTTCTCCACCAGTTCGCGCGCATTGTCCGGGTTGGTGAAGACGCCCAACTGCACCACGTAGCCTTTACCCGCGGCAGGCGCAGGTTGCGGCGGCGGGGCAATCGGTTGCGCCGTGTTCGGCGTTCTCTGAGCGTTGCCGGGCGTGTTGCTGACCCGGGGCGGCGGCGGTGCCGAGCTGACGAATTTCCCGTTTGGCGCCGGAGCGGTTTGATCCGGCGGGGCTGCTTGAGTTGAGGCCGAATCCTCTGGCGGAACCGAAGGGGCTTCTGTTTCGGGCGCCGGCACTTCAGGCTGCGGGGCGGCGACTATGGGCGTTGGGATGCTGGTTTCCGGCGCAGCCTTTTTCTGCTTGCTGCTACTCTGATCCAGCCACCACAACCCCCCCAGAGCGGTAGCGGTTACGACGCCAGCAACAGCCAGTCGCAGCAGCGCTTTTTTTCTGACATCTTCGTTTTCCGGTATCTCGTTTTCGGCGGGCATTCAGGTCTCCTGATGGCGCTCTGGATCGGCCGTCGGGCCAGCGCATAGCCTTTATTTTAGGGGCGTTTCGTGGTAACTTGCGCGCGCTTTTTTTGCATATATTCAATCCTTTGCCGCACCCTTCCTGGCTTTGCCGGCATCCCCTTACCCCACCATCCCCGGAGAAAAACAAATGGCTGTCGAACGCACCCTGTCCATCATCAAACCTGACGCTGTCGCCAAGAATGTGATCGGCAAGATCTACTCCCGTTTCGAATCCAACGGCCTCAAGGTCATCGCCGCCCGTATGGCGCACCTGTCGCGCGCCGAAGCCGAAGGTTTTTACGCGGTGCACAAGGGGCGTCCCTTCTTCAACGATCTGGTCGAGTTCATGACTTCCGGTCCGGTCATGATCCAGGCCCTGGAAGGCGAGGGCGCCGTTGCCAAGAACCGTGAGCTGATGGGCGCGACCGACCCGAAGAAGGCCGAGCCGGGCACTATCCGCGCCGATTTTGCCGAAAGCATCGACGCCAACGCCGTGCATGGTTCCGACGCTGCTGAAACCGCTGCCGTCGAGATCGCCTATTTCTTCCCCGCCAGCCAGATTTACGCTCGCTAAGCCGTTTTGAGCCAAGTTAATCTGCTCGATTTCGATCTTCCCGGCCTCGTCGCTTTCTTCGAAAGCATCGGCGAGAAGCCCTTCCGCGCGCGTCAGGTGTTGCAATGGCTGCATCAGCGCGGTGCGGACGATTTCGAGCAGATGACCGATCTGGCCAAGTCGCTGCGCATCCGCTTGCCCGAGGTGGCCGAGATTCGGCCGCCGGTACTGGGCCACGAACAGCGCTCCAGCGATGGCACCCGCAAGTGGCTGCTGGAAGTGGGGCCGAACAACCGGGTCGAAACCGTATTCATCCCGGAGGACGATCGCGGCACCTTGTGCATCTCGTCCCAGGTCGGTTGCGCGCTGGATTGCGCGTTCTGTTCCACCGGCAAGCAGGGCTTCAACCGCAATCTTTCCGCGGCGGAAATCATCGGTCAGTTGTGGTGGGCGAACAAAACGCTACAGCGCGACTCCCTCTCCCTCCCCCCCAACCCCTCTCCCGCTTACGGGAGAGGGGAGCTTCAAGAGCCGCCGCGCGGCTTGAACGGGAAGGGCGAACGCATCATTACCAACGTGGTGTTGATGGGCATGGGCGAACCCCTGCTCAATTTCGACAACACGGTGACGGCGCTTTCCCTGATGCTGGACGATCATGCCTATGGCTTGTCGCGGCGTCGCGTCACTGTTTCCACCTCCGGCATCGTGCCGGCGATGGATCGGCTGCGCGAAAAGTTGCCGGTGGCGCTGGCGGTTTCCCTGCACGCGCCTACCGATGCGTTGCGCGACCAACTGGTGCCGGTCAACCGCAAATACCCGCTCAAGGAGCTGATGGCCGCGTGCCAGCGCTATGTCCAGGACGGGCCGCGCGACTTCATTACTTTCGAATATGTGATGCTGGATGGCGTCAACGACCAGCCGGAACATGTCGAACAATTGCTGCACCTGACGCGTGATATTTCCTGCAAATTCAATTTGATCCCGTTCAACCCCTTTCCCGATTCCGGCTTCAAGCGTTCGCATCCGGAGCGCGTGCGCAAGTTCGCCTATCAACTCATGGCAGCCGGCAAAGTCGCCACCACGCGCAAGACGCGCGGCGATGATATCGACGCCGCCTGCGGCCAACTGGCCGGCCAGGTCGAGGACAAATCGAAGCGGACTCAGAAACACATCTTGAATCGCATGGAGTTGGCGGCATGAAACGCAATCGTTCGATTTTGGCGCTGCTGTGTCTGGCATTCTGGTTGGTCGGTTGCGCGGGTACGCAACCGACCAACAGCGGCAGTCCGGAAGCGCGTTCGTCGGGCGAAGACAATCTCAGCGCGCGTCTGCATACCGAATTGGGCGCGGGTTACTACGCCCGTGGCCAATATGCCGTGGCATTGCAAGAGTTGCGCAAAGCCCTCGACGCCGATAACGCCTATGCGCCGGCTTACAGCATTCTTGGTCTGGTGCATGCCGAGTTGCGCGAGGACAAGCAGGCTGAAGCCCATTTCCGGCATGCGGTTGAGCTGTCCCCCAATTACTCCGATGCGCATAACAACTTCGGCTTGTTCCTGTGCCAACGTGGCCGCCCGGCGGAATCGGTAAAGCATTTCGAAGCGGCGTTGACCAATTCGCTTTACGCCACGCCGGAAAAAGCGCTGGCCAATGCCGGTAATTGCGCTCTGGAAAAGGGCGATCTGGCGCAAGCCGAAGACTATTTTGTGCGCGCGTTGAAACGTGTCTCCAATCAGTCAACGGCCCTGCTGGGCATGGCCGAAGTGCATTATCGCCAGAGCCGATGGCTTGCCGCGCGCAGCGTGCTGCGCCAGCTCGGCGATATTGCTGGACTGGGTCCGCAGGCGCTGTGGCTTGGCGTCCGTGCGGAGCGCCGGCTCGGCGATCGCGAGGCGGAGGCCAACTATGGCGCTCAGTTACGCCGCCGCTTTCCTGAATCGATGCAAGCCCAGTGGCTGATTTCCGGTCAGTATGACCAAGCGGGGAGTCTGTTATGAGTGCAGTGTTCCAGGCCGACTCCGGCGCCAGGCTGAAGGCCGCGCGCGAGGCGAAGGAGATGGCGGTAGCGGATGTCGCGGCCAAGCTCAAGCTGACCTCGCGTCAGGTCGAGGCGCTGGAGGAAGAAGATCTTGGTCATTTGCCGAGCGAAGTCTTCGTGCGTGGGTTTGTACGCAACTACGCTCGTCTGGTCGGTCTGGAGCCAGACAGCCTGATCGCGCCGATGGACGTTCAGACCGAGGTGTCGGACACCATTACCGCGCCGAGCGCCGGTCTGGATGTGGGGTCCAACGGGCTGCGTCGTTGGCTGGTTTATCCCATGCTGGGCATGGCGGTGTTTTTGCTCCTGGTTACGGCGCTTTATTACTGGTTGAGCCAGGGCGAAGATACCCTGATCTCGGCGCCCCCCGAATTGGCGGTTGTGTCATCGCCTGCGCCGGCTGTTTCGCCGATTCCGGAAGCGGTCGCGCCTGCCGCCGATGGGGCGGTGATTACGCCGCTGGCCTTGCCCGATGTCAGCGCGCAGTCTGCGCCGGATGCGGCGGTGTCCCCAGATGCCGTGTCGGTGACGCCGGCCGCATCAGTCGTCGGCAAGCCCGCTGCACCGGAGGCCATTGCGCCTTCGAACGCGGAGGCCAACGTAAAAACCGGTCCTCGCAGCATGCGTTTCGAGCCGGCTCAGGATGCCTGGATACAAGTGGTCGATGCCAAGGGCAACCGTTTTTCAAAACTGGTGCGCGCCGGCACCGCCGAAACTTTCGCCGGTGAGCCGCCGTTCCGTCTGGTGGTGGGCGAGGCCGCGCTGGTCAAGTTGACCTACAACGGACACAGCATCGACCTGACGCCCTTCATCGGCCAGAAAGTCGCGCGTCTGACTTTGGAATAATCGTCTGAAATGATCGCAGCCCTGCCATGAGCCTGAATAACGCTATCGTCCGCCGGCCCACGTGCCGAGTCCTGGTCGGCCATGTGCCGGTCGGCGGCGGTGCGCCGGTGGTGGTGCAGTCGATGACCAATACCGACACCGCCGATATCGCCGGCACCGTCGCCCAGGTGCACGCGCTCTGGCAGGCCGGGTCCGAACTGGTGCGGCTGACCGTCAACACCGAAGAAACCGCCCGCGCAGTACCCGTGATCCGGGAAAAACTCGATGCGCTGGGGTGCAACGTGCCGCTGATCGGCGACTTCCATTTCAACGGCCACCGCCTGATCAAGGCGGTGCCGGAATGCGCCGAAGCGCTCGCCAAGTTGCGCATCAATCCGGGCAACGTCGGCCGCGGCGTCAAGAAAGACGAACAATTCGCCACCCTGATCGAAGCCGCTGCGCGTTACGGCAAGGCGGTGCGCATCGGCGTCAACTGGGGCAGCCTCGATCCGGAATTGCTGGCGCGCATGATGGACGAGAACGCCAAGCGGCCGAAGCCGCATGCGCCGGAAGAAGTCATGCGCAATGCGCTGATCACGTCTGCGCTGGATTCCGCCGCGCGCGCGGTAGAACTCGGGCTGCCGGCCAACCGCATCATCCTGTCGTGCAAGTTGTCGGGCGTGCAGGACCTGATCAAGGTGTATCGCGACCTGGCCGCGCGCAGCGATTACGCATTGCATCTGGGTCTTACCGAAGCCGGCATGGGCAGCAAGGGCATCGTCGCCTCGACGGCGGCGCTGGCGATCCTGATGCAGGAGGGCATCGGCGACACCATCCGCGTTTCCTTGACACCGCAACCCGGTCCGGTTGAATCCCACAACGACAGGCGTACTACCGAAGTCCAGGTCGCCCAGGAAATCCTGCAAGTCATGGGCATCCGTTCGTTCACCCCGCTGGTTACCGCCTGTCCCGGTTGCGGCCGCACCACCAGCACGGTGTTCCAGGAACTGGCGCAGAACATCCAGAACTGGTTGCGCACCCAGATGCCGATCTGGCGCGGCCAATATGCCGGCGTCGAAAGCATGAACGTGGCGGTCATGGGCTGCGTGGTCAACGGCCCCGGCGAAAGCAAGCATGCCAACGTCGGCATCAGCCTGCCGGGCACCGGTGAAGTCCCGGTCGCGCCGGTGTATGTCGATGGCGCGAAAACGGTGACGCTGAAAGGCGACGCCATCGCCGAAGAGTTTCAGGCCATCGTCGAGGATTACGTCGAGCGTACCTACGGCACGAAGAAGAACGAGCCATCATGAGCAACGCACTCCGCGCCGTGCGCGGCATGAACGACTTGCTGCCGGCCGACGCGCCGCTGTGGGCGCATTTCGAGCAGAACATCCGCGACTGGCTGAAAAGCTACGGCTATCGCGAGATGCGCACGCCGATCCTGGAACATACCGGCCTGTTCAAGCGCGCCATCGGCGAAGTCACCGATATCGTCGAGAAGGAGATGTACACCTTCGTCGATGCGCTCAATGGCGAGTCGATGACGCTGCGCCCGGAAGGCACCGCCAGTTGCGTGCGTGCGGCGATCGAACACAGTCTGCTGCACGACGGCGGCAAGCGCCTCTGGTATGCCGGCCCGATGTTCCGCCACGAGCGGCCGCAAAAGGGCCGTTATCGCCAGTTCCATCAGGTCGGCATCGAAGCGCTGGGTTACGCCGGCCCGGACCTGGATATCGAACACCTGTTGATGACCGCCCGGCTCTGGAAAAAGCTGGGACTGGCCGAATACATCAAACTGGAAATCAATACCCTGGGCGGCGTGGAAGCGCGCGCGGCGCATCGGGAAAAGTTGATCGCCTACTTCGCGGCGCATGTCGATCAACTCGATGCCGATTCCCAGCGTCGCCTGCATACCAATCCGCTGCGCATTCTCGACTCCAAGAATCCGGCCATGCAGGCGCTGGTGGAAGCCGCGCCGCGCTTGATGGACGAACTCGATGCAACCGCGCTGGCGCATTTCGAAGCCGTCAAACGCGGTCTCGACGACGCCGGTGTCATTTACCAGGTCAACCCGCGATTGGTGCGCGGCCTCGACTATTACAACTACACGGTGTTCGAATGGGTGACCGACAAGCTGGGCGCGCAAGGCACGGTTTGCGCCGGCGGCCGCTATGACGGCCTGGTCGCCCAGCTCGGCGGTAAACCGGCGCCGGCCTGTGGATTCGCGATGGGCGTGGAACGTTTGCTGGTGATGATGACCGAAGCCAATCTGCTGCCGGCCCCGGATGCGCCGGATGTTTATCTGGTCAATGTCGGCGAAGCTGCGGCGCGGATTGCGCTGCAAGCCGCCGAAACGATGCGCGATGCGGGCCTGGATGTGGTGTTGCATGGCGGTGGCGGCAGTTTCAAAACGCAGATGAAGAAGGCCGATGCCAGCCTGGCGCGTTTCGCCGTGCTGATCGGCGAAGACGAAGTGGCGGCGAATCAGGTGACGGTGAAGCCCTTGCGTGAGGCTGATCAACAGCTTGGACAACAGCGTCTGGCACTGGCCGACGCAGTCGAATTAATGAAAGCGGGTTTTTGAAAGGATAGGCAATGGCGCTCGATCTGGAAGAACAGGAACAGGTAGATGAGGCGAAAGCCTGGTGGAAGCAGCACGGCAACAAGGTGATCTGGGGCGTGACCGCTTTTTTGCTGGTCGTGGCCGGCTGGCGCGCCTGGGAAACCTGGAACCACAATCAGGCGGCTGAAGCCTCGATGCTGTTCGATAGCGCGGTGCAGGCCGCCAGCATGAACGATCTGAAAACCGCCAAGGCGGCGACTGCCCAGATCATGGAAAACCATGCCCGCAGCGCTTACAGCGCACCTGCCGCCTGGTTGGCCGGCCGCATCAACATCGAATCCGGCGACACAAAAAGTGCGCGTGCGCAGTATGAATTCGCGCTCGAACATGCCCGCGACGAGGGCGTTCGCCAGATGGCGCGCCTGCGTCTGGCCGCGTTGCATTTCGAAGAAAAGGACTTGCCCGGCGCGATGAAGCTGATGGAAGCCCCATTCGAGCCGGCCTTCCAGGGCCTGGCCGAACAACTCAAGGGCGATTTGTTCGCGGCGCAAGGCAAAACTGCCGAAGCGCGTGGCGCCTACAAGCTGGCGCTGGAGAAGCTGGGCGACAAGAGTTCGCTCAAACCGTTGCTGGAAATTCGCCTGGATGGCCTGGGAGGCTGATGTGTTGAAACGTCTGCCGCTCCTGGCCTTGCTGGTATTTTCGCTGTCCGGCTGTTCCACCATAAGCGGCTGGTTCGGGTCGGATAACGCGTTGACCAAACCGGCTGAACTGGTCGATTTCAAACCCAGCGTCGAGCTGGTCAAGTCCTGGGACGCCAACGTGGGCGCCGGCAGTCCGTTCGCCTTCTCGCCGGATACCGATGGCCAGGCGGTCTACGCCGCCGGCCGCGAGGGCAAGCTGGTCAAGCTGGATCTGGCCTCTGGCCGCGAGTTGTGGCGCATCGATGCCGGTCAGAAGCTGTCCGCCGGCGTCGGCGTCGGCGATGGCGTCGTGCTGGTGGGAACGCCGAAAGGCGACTTGCTGGCCTTCAAGAGTGCGGATGGAACCCCCGCCTGGAGCGCCAGGCTCTCGGCTGAAATCCTGACCCCGCCGGTTGTCGCCAATGGCGTGGCGGTCGCGCGTTCGAATGACGGCAAGGTCTACTTGCTCGATAGCGCCAGCGGCAAACAACGCTGGAGTTACAGCCGCAATTTGCCGGTGTTGACGCTGCGTGAACAAGGCCATCTGCTGCTGAGCAACACCGCCGTGTTCGCCGGCCATGCCGGCGGCAAGCTGACCGCGCTGGCGCTGAACAACGGTGCGCCGCAGTGGGAAGTCAATGTGGCGCTGCCGCGCGGCGCAACCGAACTGGAGCGCATCGCCGACGTCGTCGGACCGCTTGCCAGCGACGATCGTCTGGTTTGCGCCGCCGCTTTCCAGGGCCGCGTCGGCTGCTTCGATCAGATATCCGGCAGTGCCGCCTGGGCGCGCGATTTCTCCGCGCTGCGCGGCGTGGTGATGGACGCGCGCTTTGTCTACGCGGCTGACGAACGCGGCAGTGTGGCGGCATTCGAAAAGCTGCGCGGCGCCAACCCGTGGAAGCAGGAAAAACTGCGTGATCGCAAGCTTTCCAGCCCGCTTGCGGTCGCCGAACGTTTTGTCGCGCTGGGCGATTTCGAGGGCCGGATCCACCTGCTCAATGCAGAAGACGGCGCTTTCGCCGCGCGCGCGTCCACCGATGGCAGCCCGATCAACAGCGTCATGATCCCGCTCAAATCCGGCCTCGTCGTGCAGACCGCGAACGGCGGCATATTTGCCTACCGGCTGCAATAAAGAATTCCTGATTAGCAAGCTGCTTCAGCCAGCATGGAAATCGGGCGGCAACCCCCCGCCGCGAGAGGGATAGTCGGCAAAGGATTGCCGACCTACGGATAAAATCGTACGGCCGTAGGGCGGTAATCCCTTGCCGCCTCCACACTCAAACTGCCTTTTGGGCTAGCGGCGCTTAGCTGAGGCAGCTTGCTAATCAGGAAAGAATTTATGAAACCCACCCTCGTATTGGTCGGCCGTCCCAATGTCGGCAAGTCCACGCTGTTCAATCGTCTGACCAAGACGCGGGATGCGCTCGTTCACGATCTGCCGGGTCTGACCCGCGATCGCCACTACGGCCATGGCCGCATCGGCTCGAAACCTTATCTGGTCGTGGATACCGGCGGTTTCGAGCCGGTGGCGGAGTCCGGCATCATGGCCGAAATGGCCAAGCAGACCCTGCAGGCCGTGGCGGAAGGGGATGCGGTCATTTTTATGGTCGATGGTCGCGCCGGCATGACGCCGCAGGACGCCATCATCGCCGAGAAATTGCGCCGCAGCGGGCGACCGGTGTTGATCGCGGTGAACAAGACCGAGGGCATGAACGCCGGCGTGGTGACCGCCGAATTCTTCGAACTGGGCCTGGGTCATCCGGTCGCCGTGTCCGGCGCACATGGCGAGGGCGTGCGCGAGTTGATCGAACTGGTCATGGAATCCTTCCCCGATGCCGAGGAAGAGGATGCCGGCGACCAACACCCGAAAATCGCCATCGTCGGTCGTCCCAACGTCGGCAAGTCCACCCTGGTCAATACCTTTGTCGGCGAAGAGCGGGTCATCGCCTTCGACCAGCCCGGCACCACGCGCGATTCCATCTATGTCGATTTCGAGCGTAACGGCAAGCCCTATACCCTGATCGACACCGCGGGTGTGCGGCGCAAGGGGCGGGTTACCGAGGCGATCGAAAAATTCTCCGTGATCAAGACCCTGCAAGCCATCGAGGACGCCAACGTGGTGGTTCTGGTGCTGGATGCGCAGCAGGAAGTCTCCGATCAGGATGCGCACCTCGCCGGCTTTGTGCTGGAAGCCGGCCGCGCACTGGTGGTGGCGGTGAACAAGTGGGACGGCATGAGCAGTTACGACCGGGAACAGATCAAGCGCGAGCTGACCCGGAAGATGGAGTTCTTGTCCTTCGCGCGCTTCCATTTCATTTCCGCGTTGCGCAGCCAGGGCATCAGCGAGGTGCTGAAGTCGGTCGATGAGGCTTATGCCGCCGCAATGGCCAAACTGCCGACGCCGCGTCTGACCCGGGTGCTGCTGGATGCCGTCGCGCAGCACACACCGCCCAAGTCCGGCTTGTTCCGGCCGAAACCCAAATATGCCCACCAGGGCGGCAGTAATCCGCCGGTCATCATCATTCACGGCAACCATCTGGAAGGCATTTCCAATAGCTACAAACGCTATCTGGAAAATATTTTCCGCACCACGTTCAACCTGCAAGGCACGCCGCTGCGGGTCGATTTCAAATCCGGCCATAACCCGTTTGAATCGCGTGCGCCGAAGTCGATCACGCCGCGCCAGGAGCGCACCGCGGCGCGCGAACAGAAAAGGCGCAAGAAAACCTGGAGCTGAGGGAGATCGGCAATCCCCTTGCCGACTCCACACTCAAGCTGTTTTTTTGGCTAGCGGCGCCTTGCATCGATTTGCCCAACTTATTATTTCTCGGCTCCTGAATTCCGTTTTCCGAGACGACCAATGAGCTTGGCAAGCACCTAATTCATGTGGGGTATCCATACAAATGCGGCGATCCAGCGCGTAGGTTTGGCTGACGCCAGGAAGCCCAATATTCACCGTGACTTGAGCTACCCCGTAGGTTGGGCAAAGCGAAGCGTGCCCAA
>JAUYET010000027.1 GCA_030691265.1 Pseudomonadota bacterium | reverse complement strand
CCAGCACGACGCCGAGGCCAGGGTCATCACGAAGGTGGTGGCCAGCCCCATGCTGACAGCGGTGTCCACTTTCTTGGAAATGCCCATGAACGGGCACAGGCCAAGAAATTTCACCAGCACCACGTTGTTGACGATGGCGGTGCTCAGAAGCAGTAACAGGTATTCGCTCATGGATTTGATCTCCTGGGTGCTGTATCGCAAGGGCTGTGCCAAGCGAGGTCTTGGCTTGCGATGCACGGAAAATCAGGGCATTGGCGCGCTTTCGCACCAGGACGGTGCGTATTTCTCTTGTCGCGGATGGGGCGTTTTGGGGGCGTTGTGTGGGGAATGCGACAAACCGCTCCTTCGCACCGGAAGCGTGACGAACCCACTCCGTAGGGTGCGCCGCGCGCACCAATCAACGTCCAATGGTGCGCGCGGCGCACCCTACGTTCCTACGTTCAGTCCTGCCCACGGCCACGGCATGGATATTGCAAGGCAAGTAACGAATCCACGCTCAAAAGACCGCCATGTCCACCCCACCCGACCTCCCGCACCCGATATTCCGCCTCGCCGTCGAGCAATCCGCGCTGGCCATTTCCATCACCGATGCCAAGGCCAACATCCTCTACGCCAACCCGGCGTTCGAGCGGGTGACCGGCTACAGCCAGGCGGAAGTCGTCGGCAACAACGAATCGCTGCTGTCTTACAAGGTCACGCCCAAGCTGGTGTACGAAACCCTGTGGGCGCAACTCAAGCGGCAGCGCGCCTGGAACGGCCTGCTGGTCAACCGCCGGCGCGACGGCAGCCGCTATCTGGCCGATCTCACCATCACCCCGGTACTGGACGGCGACGGCCATACCAGCCATTACCTGGGCATGCACCGCGACGTCACCGAGGTGCACCGCCTGGAACGCCAGGTGCAGAACCAGAAGGCGATGATCGAATCGGTGGTGGATGCCGCCCAGGTGGCGATCTGCCTGCTCGACGAACGCGACCACGTCGTGCTCGACAATCAGGAATACAAGAAGCTGATCGGCGAAATCGGCCGCGAACCCGCCTCTACCCTGCTGACCCGCCTGCGCGATCAGATGGGAGCCGAGTTCGACACCGCCCGCAGCCGCCGCCTCGGCATCCGCAATCGCGAGGTGAAAATCGAACCGCCCGGCCAACCCGCGCGCTGGTTCGCCTGCGCGATTTCCTGGTTCGAGGAGCAGGACGCCAGCGCCGATGCCTTCTACGAACCGGTGCGCCGCCACTACCTGCTGCTGACTGCGCAGGACATCAGCGAGATCAAGCGCCAGCAGGAAGCCATCCGCATCAACAGCCTGTCCGCCTTGCTGGCCGAGCAGGAGCGCATCCAGAGCCTGCGCGAGACGCTGGCCGGCGCGATCTATCAACTGGAAGGTCCGCTCAATACGCTGACGGCGGCGGTGCGCCTGCTGGAACGTCGGCGCGAAGGTAACAGCGGTGGCAACGGCGAGGAAGCCACCGATGCGGCTATGGAAGAAGCCCTGCGCGACAGCCGCGCCGCCCTCGACAGCCTGCGCGCCTGCATCCCGAATCAGGCGACGGAAGCCATCCAGCCGCTGAATCTGAACGAAGTGCTGCGCGATGTACTGAAGATGGGGACCCCCGCGCTGCTCGCCGCCGGCGTCGTCGTCGAATGGCATCCAGCGCCGCAACTGCCCACCGTTCCCGGCGGCGCCACCCAGTTGGCCGCGCTGTTCCGGCAACTGCTGGCGAATGCCATCGAGGCGATGAATGAGCGGCGCAGCGCCGATCACGCCCATGAACGCGTGGTGCGCCTGACCACCCTGCCCCGCCCCGACCATGTCGAAGTCATCCTGGAAGACAGCGGCCCCGGCATCCCGGCCGAATGGCGCTACAAGGTGTTCGAACCGTTCTTCACCACCAAGGGCGCCGACCGCCAGCATCTCGGCATGGGACTCTCGATGGCGCAGGACACCGTAGCCCGCCATGGCGGCCTGATCGACATCGACCCCGATTTCCGCGCCGGCTGCCGGGTGCGCGTGCAATTGCCGGTGACCACTTCCGGGGAGCCGACATGAGCCTCGAACTCGAACACGAGCTCCTGCGCACCGAACTGGAGACGCTGTACAAGGTCAGCCAGGTGCTGTCGCGCTCGCTCGACCTGAAAGAAACGCTGACCGCCGTGCTGCGCGTACTGCACGACGGCGTCGGCATGGAACGCGGCATGGTCAGCCTGGTGGAACCCGAATCGGGCGAACTCCAGGTCTCCGTCGCGCATGGGCTGAGCGGTGTCTTCACCGAGGAAATCCGCTATCGCCGCGGTGAAGGCGTGGTCGGGCTGATTCTGGAAGAAGGCGAACCGATCGCCGTCGAACGCATCGCCGATGAACCCCGTTTTCTCGGCAAACTCGGCCTCTACGACCCGGAACGCGGCTTCGTCGGCGTACCCATCCGCAGCGGCCGCCAGGTGGTCGGCGTGCTCGCGGCGCAGCCGACCGCAGGCGCAGAAATCCTGCTCGACGAATACACCCAGTTCCTGGAAATGGTGGCCAATCTGATCGGCCAGACCGTGCGCCTATCCGCCGACATCCAGAAGGAACGCCAGGCCCTCACCGAGGAACGCGACACCCTGCGCCGCACCGTGCGCGGGCAATACGGCTTCGACAACATCATCGGCCACTCCCAGCCGATGCGGCGGGTGTTCGAACAGGCCCGCCTGGTGGCGAAATGGAACACCACCGTGTTGATTCGCGGCGAGACCGGCACCGGCAAGGAGCTCATCGCCAACGCCATCCACTACAACTCGCCGCGCGCGCGTGCGCCCTTCGTCAAACTCAACTGTGCCGCGCTGCCGGAAAACCTGCTGGAAAGCGAACTCTTCGGCCACGAAAAAGGCGCTTTCACCGGCGCCATGACCCAGCGCAAGGGCCGCTTCGAACAAGCCGACGGCGGCACCCTGTTCCTCGATGAAGTCGGCGAAGTCTCCGCCGCCTTCCAGTCCAAACTGCTGCGCGTGTTGCAGGAAGGCGAGATGGAACGGGTCGGCGGCAACCGCACCATCAAGGTGGATGTGCGCGTGATCGCCGCCACCCACCGCGACCTGGAAGGCGAAGTCGAAGCCGGCCGCTTCCGCGAGGACTTGTACTACCGCCTCAACGTGATGCCGATCTACCTGCCGGCGCTGCGCGAACGCCTGGAAGACATCCCCGACATCGCCCGCTTCCTGGTCGAAAAAATCGCCGGCCAGCAAGGCCGCCCGCTCAGCCTCACCGACGCCGCGCTGCGCGTGCTGATGCACCACGCCTGGCCCGGCAACGTGCGCGAACTGGAAAACTGCCTGGAACGCGCCGCCGTGCTGACCGAAGCCGACGTCATCGACCGCGACGCCATCCTGCTCACCGGCATCGAAGAACAGGTCAGCCTGAGCCGCGGCGCGATGCAGGCGGTCGATCTCGACGACCCCAACCTGGACGACCGCGAACGCGTCATCGCCGCGCTGGAACAGGCCGGCTGGGTGCAAGCCAAAGCCGCGCGATTGCTGGACATGACGCCGAGGCAGATCGCCTACCGGATACAGACGCTGAACATCAAGGTGAAGCAGATCTGACCCATGACCCACATTGTGCGAATAAATTCGCACCTACAAGCCGAACTCCCGGGAAATCAAACGCAGCCCGCGTAGGGCGGAAAAGTAGGTGCGAATTTATTCGCACAGCACCGCTGCGCCAAACGACAACTGTAGGTGCGAATTTATTCGCACTGAAACGCGGTACTGTGCGAATAAATTCGCACCTACAGCCGCATCAATTCGCACCTACAACCGCATCAATTCGCACCTACAACGACCATGCCCTACGACGATCTCCGCAAAGGCCGCCATAGCGAAACCCACCGGGCCTACTTCGTCACCACCGTGCTGGCCGAGCGGCAATTACGCCTTTTCGCCGACCTGTTCATCGCCCGCCTGGTGGTCGCGGAAATGCGCGCCCTGCACCAATCCGGCACGGTCAATTCCTTCGCCTGGGTAGTCATGCCGGACCATGTGCATTGGCTGCTCCAGCTTGGTGAAAGCATCGACCTATCCGCAACCGTAAAGCGCTTCAAGGCGCGCTCGGCACATCGAGTGAATCAACGATTGAACCGGCGGGGATCGCTCTGGCAGAGAGCCTTCCATGACCACGCCGTGCGCGAAGAAGAAGATGTGAAGGAAATCGCCCGCTACATCGTCGCCAACCCCCTGCGTGCCGGATTGGCGCAAAACATCGGCGATTACCCCCTATGGGACGCCACCTGGCTGTAAAAACACGGTACTGTGCGAATAAATTCGCACCTACAAGCCGAACTCTCGGGAAATCAAACGCAGCCCGCGTAGGGCGGAAAAGTGCAGCGCCTTCCGCCGAATGAACGCCGGACATTCGCCCTCCCCTGTCTGGCCCAATCCGGGGAATACGGCCAATCTGGCATGGGCGGCAGGCGCCGGGATCAATACCGTTTACAGCACCCGCGAAATCATCTTCACCGCGTTGTCCTCGGGATGCGTTTCCACCTTGAAGCCCAGGCCGGCGCATAACTGCAGCATGCGGGTGTTGGTCTTCAGGACTTCGCCCTCGATCGTCCGCAAGCCGCGAGTGCGCGCCAGATCCATCAACACGTCCATGAGCTTGTGGCCGATGCCCTGATGTTGCCAATGGTCGTCCACCACCAGCGCGAATTCGCAGGAGATGCCGTCCGGGTTGACGGCATAGCGCGCCACGCCCAGTTCCACCTGTTTGCCGTCCTGTTCCGTCACCACCAGCAGCGCCATTTCCCGGTCGTAGTCGATCTGGGTCAGCCGTACCAGCATGCTGGGTGAGAGTTCCTGCACCGCGTCCATGTAGCGGAAATACTTGGTTTCGGCAGACAGGCCGCGCACGAATTCCTGCGTCATTTCCGCGTCTTCCGGCCGGATCGGGCGGATGGTGACATCGGCGCCGTTCGGCAATTGCCATTGCGTGACCAGGTGCGCCGGGTAGGGGTGGATCGCCATGTGGCTATAGCGGTCAGCGGTGGGCGCGCGCGGCCGGATGATGATGCGGGCGTCGGCGGCGAGCGCGCCATGCTCATCGACCAGCAGCGGATTGATGTCGAGTTCTTCCAGCCAGGGCAAGGCGCAGACCATTTCGGAAACCCGCAGCAGAATCTTTTCCAGCGCGGCGATATCCGCCGCCGGGCGATTGCGGAACCTGCCCAGCAGTTGGTGGACGCGGGTGCGCTTGATCAGGTCGTCGGCCAGGTAGTGGTTGAGCGGCGGCAGCGCGACGGCGCGATCCTGCACCGCTTCCACATCGACGCCGCCGGCGCCGAACATGATCACCGGCCCGAGCACCGGATCGGTCGCGACGCCGATCAGCACCTCGCGCGCATTCGGGCGGGTGACCATCGGTTCGATGACGACGCCATCGAGTTTGGCGTCCGGCTGATGCTTGTGGACTTCGGTCATCATGCCCATGAACGCTGCGCGCACGGCCTGACCGCTGGAGAGTCCCAGTCGCACGCCGCCGACATCGGATTTGTGGCTGATCTGGTGCGAATTGATCTTCATGACGACGGGGAAGCCCATCTGCTGCGCCATCAGCATGGCTTCCGTTGCATCGCGGGCGATCAGGGTTTGCGCGACCGGAATGTGGAACGCCGACAGCAGCGACTTGGACTCGATTTCCGTCAAGGTATGGCGGCCTTGCGCCAGTGCGCTCTCGACGATCATGCGCGCGCCTTCGACATCGGGTTCCGCCTGCTGCGACAGGGACGCCGGCGTCTGCATGAGTTGGCGCTGGTTTTCGTAGAACGCGGACAGGTAGGAGAACACCTCCACCGCCGGTTCCGGCGTGGTGAAGTAGGGAATGCCCGCCGCCTTGAACAGCTTGCGGCCGTCCGCGACCTGGCTTTCGCCCATCCAGCAGGCAAGCAACGGCTTGTTCGACTGCGTCGCCACTTGTTTTGCCACTTCGATGACCGCCTGAGCGGCCTCCGTCGGTTTGGTCATCGCCTGCGGCGTCAGCATGGCCAGCACGCCATCGACGCCGGGGTCGGCCAGACAGGCTTCGAGTGCGGCGTGGTAACGCGCCGCGCCGGCATCGCCGATGATATCGACCGGGTTGCCGTGCGACCAGGTCGGCGGCAGGGCCTGATTGAGTTTTTCCAGCGTCGGCGCGGACAACTCGGCCAGCCGAACGCCGACATCGATGGCCAGGTCGGTCGCCATGACGCCCGGGCCGCCGCCATTGGTGACGATGGCAAGCCGGTTGCCGGTCGGCTTGATGTGGGTCGAAAGCGCGCGTGCGCAGGCGAACAATTGCATGATCGTTTTCACCCGCACCACGCCGGCGCGCCGCACCAGCGCATCGAACACCGCATCGGAACCGGCCAGGGCGCCGGTATGCGACTGCGCGGCTTTCGAGCCGGCCTCATGCCGGCCGACCTTGATCATCACGATCGGTTTCAGGCGCGAGACGGCGCGCAAAGCGCTCATGAAGCGGCGCGCATCGCGGATGCCCTCGATGTACAGCAGGATGCCTTTGGTCGCGGTGTCGTAAGCCAGGTAATCGAGGATTTCGCCGAAGTCGAGGTCGGCGGAAGCGCCGGTCGAAATCACGCTGGAAAAGCCGATGCCGTTGGATTCCGCCCAGTCCAGCATGGCGGTGCACAGCGCGCCGGATTGCGATACCAGGGCCAGGTCGCCGGGTAGTGCGGTGCCCAGCGCGAAAGTGGCATTCAGGCCGATGGCCGGGCGCTGCACGCCCAGGCAGTTGGGGCCGATGAAGCGGATGCCATGCTTTTTGGCCATGCTGGCAATCGCTTCTTCCAGAACGATGCCGGGCGCGCCGATTTCGCGGAACCCGGCCGACAGCACCACCGCATTGCGCACGCCGCGTTTGCCGCATTCGTCCATGATCTGCGCCACCGTGGGAGCGGGCGTGGCGATGATCGCCAGGTCGGGCGATTCCGGCAGATCGCTGGCGTGGGCGTAGCATTTTTCGCCGAGCAGCGTGTCGTACTTGGGGTTCACCGGGTAGACCGGACCGGCGAAACCGGATTTGCGCAGATTGGCGTAAATCACACCGGCAACGGAATCTTCCCGCGCGCTGGCGCCAAAGACGGCGACGGAACGGGGGGATAGCAAGGGGTGCAGATAATGGCTGGGCATGGATCGCTTTCGGAGAACGGAGAGTGATGCGGAATTCGGTGCGTTTCAGGCTTGATGCTAAGCCACAACGGGTTACAGTTCCACGATGAACACCGCCTACATCAGCCATCCCGAATGCCTGAAACACGACATGGGTCATGCTCATCCGGAAAGTCCCGCCCGTTTGCGCGCCATCGAAGATCGCCTGCATGCCGCGCATCTGTACGATTACCTGGTTCACTACGACGCTCCGCTGGCGCATCGCAGCCAGTTGCTGCGGGTGCATGACGCGGCCTATATCGATGCCGTCGAAGCAGCCTCGCCCCATGAGGGCATGGTCGAGCTGGACCCGGACACGAGCATGAATTCGCACAGCCTCGCCGCCGCTTATCGCGCGGCCGGCGGCGCCGTGATGGCGGTGGATCGGGTCATGCGTGGCGAGGTCGGCAATGCCTTCGTCGCCTGCCGTCCGCCCGGCCACCACGCCACGCGCAACCGGGCGATGGGGTTCTGCATCTTCAACAATGTCGCGGTCGCCGCCGCGCATGCGCTTGCCGCGCATGGGTTGAGCCGGGTCGCGATCGTCGATTTCGATGTGCATCACGGCAACGGCACGGAAAACATCTTCAAGGACGATGCACGCATGATGCTGTGCTCCACCTTCCAGCATCCGTTCTACCCGTATTGCGGCGCCGATTCATCCAGCCCGCACATCGTCAATGTGCCGCTGCCCGCCGGCACCACCGGCAAGCGTTACCGCGAAGTGTTTGCGGCTGAAGTGATGCCGCGCCTGGAAGCCTTTCAGCCGGAAATGCTGTTCTTCTCCGCCGGTTTCGACGGCCACCGGGATGACGACATGGGCCAGTTCGGCCTGGTGGAGGCGGATTACGTCTGGATCACCGAACAGGTCATCGGCGTCGCCGCGCGGCATGCGCAAGGCCGCATCGTTTCCGTACTCGAAGGCGGCTACGACCTGAGTTCGCTCGGCCGCAGCGTGGCGGCGCATATCAAGGTGCTGGCGGAGCTGTAAGGTAGCCGGAGTCTGATGAAATGCCATGCAACCTATTGATTCCGTAGGGTGGATAAGCGCAGCGCATCCACCCATCCACGCCAAAGGTGGATGCGCTGCGCTTATCCACCCTACGCGGGTTTGGCGGGCAAAATCCGTCCAGCGTATTTCGACCCGCACGCAATCCCATGAGCAACTATCGTCGCGCTCACTTTCCCGGTGGCGCCTATTTCTTCACCGTCGTTACTCACGACCGTATTCCCTATTTCGCCAACCCGGAAAACGTCGGCCACTTGCGCGCTGCGTTTCGCCAGGTGATGGCGACACGGCCGTTCCAGATCGAGGCGGTGGTCATCCTGCCCGATCATCTGCATTGCCTCTGGCGACTGCCGGCGGGAGACGACGATTTTTCCGGGCGCTGGCGGGAAATCAAGAAGGCTGCTTCCCGGCGGATCGACCGCAGCATTAATACGCGTGGAGAGCGGCCGGTATGGCAACGCCGCTTCTGGGAACACGCTATCCGCGACGAGTCAGACTGGCGCGCGCATGTCGATTACATCCACTACAACCCGGTCAGGCATGGCCTGGTGGCGCGGGTGGCGGATTGGCCCTGGTCTTCGTTTGCGCGGGCGGTGGAGTGGGGATGGTACGAGCCAGCGTGGGGCGAGCGGGTGCCGGACAGCATCGTCGGGATGGAGCGGGAGTGACGCTGCGGGATGGTGGATGCGCTGCGCTTATCCACCCTACGCCTTCTGGCGGAAGGCGCTTTGCTTTTCCGCCCTACGTAATTACATCCCCGGCAGCATGCCTTTCATGCCGCGCATCATCTTGCCGATGCCGCCTTTGCCCATCGACTTCATCATCTTCTGGGCTTGTTCGAACTGGGCCAGCAAGCGGTTGACGTCTTGCACCTGAACGCCTGAACCGGCGGCGATGCGGCGCTTGCGGCTGGCCTTGAGGATTTCCGGTTTGCGGCGTTCCTGCGCCGTCATGGCGTTGATGATGCCTTCGATGCGGCGCATCTGATTTTCGCCTTGCGCCAGTTCGCCGGCGCCGATCTTGTTGGCGCCCGGCAGCTTGTCGACCAGCGATGACAGGCCGCCCAGTTTTTTCATCTGCTGCATCTGCGCCTTGAAGTCCTCCAGGTCGAAGCCCTTGCCGCTTTTGAGCTTCTGCATGGTCTTGAGGGCTTCGTCCTTGTCGACCGAACGATGCGCCTCTTCCAGCAGGGAAAGCACGTCGCCCATGCCGAGCACCCGGCTGGCCATGCGTTCCGGGTGGAAGATTTCGATGCCGCTCAATTTTTCGCCGACGCCGACCAGCTTGATCGGCTTGCCGGTGACCTGGCGCACCGACAGCGCCGCGCCGCCGCGCGCATCGCCGTCCAGCTTGGTCAGAATGACGCCGGTGAGCGGCAGCGCGTCGTTGAACGCCTTGGCGGTATTGACCGCATCCTGACCCTGCATGGCATCGACCACGAACAAGGTTTCGATCGGATTGAGTAGCGCGTGGATGTCCTTGATCTCGTCCATCATCGCCGCGTCCACATGCAAGCGGCCGGCGGTATCGACGATCAGCACGTCGAACAGATGTTTGCGGGCGTAGTCGAGCGCGGCGCGGGCGATGTCGGCGGGTTTCTGATCCGGTGACGAGGGGAAGAAATCGGCTTCGGCCTGCGCCGCCACCATTTTCAACTGCTCGATGGCGGCGGGACGATAGACGTCGCAACTGACCACCAGAATCCGCTTCTTGCCGGCTTCGCGGATCACCCGCACCAGCTTGCCGGTGGATGTGGTCTTGCCCGCGCCCTGCAAACCGGCCATCAGGAATACCGCCGGCGGTTGGCATGCGAAGGACAACGGCGCGGCCTGCTCGCCCATCAAGGCGGTGAGTTCCTTGTGCACGATGCCGATCAGCACCTGGCCCGGCGTCAGGCTGGTCAACACTTCCTGGCCGAGTGCGCGCTCTTTCACCTTGGCGATGAAATCGCGCACCACGGGCAGCGCCACATCGGCTTCCAGCAGGGCGACACGCACCTCGCGCAGGGCGTCCTGGACATTGGCTTCGGTCAGGCGGCCCTGGCCGCGCAGGTTTTTGACAACGCGGGAAAGGCGGTCGGTAAGGTTGTCGAACATGATGGATGAGCCCTGCGGTGGATACGATAAACTGGCGCAGTCTAACAAATCGCCGCTCCCGACCATGCTGGAAACCCTGCTCTACGCTCTTTGCGCCCTGGCTTACCTGGGCTTGGCCGCCTGGTTTTGGCCAGGCCGCCCAGGCTGTTGCCGCACCGACTGGTTGCCGCACTTGTTGCCGGTATTTCCGCTGCTGCTGCACCTTTACCTGCTCAATGAAGGTGTGTTCGGCGGCGAGGGAATACGCCTTGGTTTTTCCACTTCGATTTCCGCCGTCGCGGCGCTGACCGTGCTCACCTACGCCGCCGCTTCATGGCGCTACCACTTGGCCGGCGTACAAGGTTTCGTTCTGGCTTTTGCCGGCCTGGCCGTCGTCATCGAAGCGATTTCCCCCATGCCGCATCCGGCCGCGCATAGCGCCATGCCGGTGTTCAAGCTGCATCTGGCCATGGCTTTCTCGGCTTACAGCCTGTTCACCGTTGCCGCATTGCACGCTTTGTTGATCGCGCTGGCGCAGAAGCATCTGCACAAGGCCGTGCCGCCGGCCGTGGTAGCGGGCTTGCCGCCTTTGCTGACGCTGGAAAAACTGCTGTTTCGCATGATTCAGGTCGGCTTTGTGCTGCTTACGCTGACCTTGTTGACCGGCGTTTTGTTCTCCGAGGAGATCTTCGGCAAGGCGGTGACGCTCAACCATAAAACCGTGTTCGGCATCGCCTCCTGGCTGATTTTTGGCGCCTTGCTGTTGGGCCGCCGCATCTACGGCTGGCGCGGCCGCACGGCGATCTACTGGACGCTGGCCGGATTCATGAGCCTGATGCTGGCGTATGTCGGCGTCAAATTCGTGCTGGAAGTGCTGCTCGGCCGCTAGAGAAACATTGGGTACGTGCCTCGCTCCTGGTCACTACCGAATTACTTTCATACCTTGATCCCGTCGCCCCATGAAAATCCTGCTAGTTGAAGATTCCCGTTCCGTCGCCGTGGTGATGGCCGCGCGCCTGGCCAGTTTTGGTTACGACGTGGTGCTCGCCGAGAACGGGCAGATCGCGCTTGAGAAGTTCCAGGAGTCAGCGCCCGACCTGGTGTTGATGGACATCGAGATGCCGGTCATGGACGGTTTCGAGGCCACCAACCGGATTCGAAAAATCGAGGCGGCGACGGCGGCCTGGACGCCCATCATTTTCCTCACCGCCTCCCACACGCATGAAAACCTGATTACCGCCATCGAGGCCGGCGGCGACGACTTCCTGGCCAAGAATTGGCCGGAGTCGATTTTGCAAGCCAAGATGAAGGCGATGACCCGCATCAACACGCTGCGCCAGCGACTGGCGGAAAACCTCGAACAGCTCACGGAAACCAACCGAAATCTCGCCGATACCCAGAACCAGCTTCTCCAGTCCCAGACCATGGCTTCCGTCGGCCAACTGGCGGCAGGCGTCGCGCATGAGATCAACACCCCGGTCGGTTTCGTCAATTCCAATTTCGGCAGTCTCCAGCGCCAGGTCGATGACCTGCTGCGGGTGATCGGCGCCTATGAAGCCGCCGATGCAGACCTCGCCGCGCATCCGGAACGCCTGGCGGCGATCATGGCGGCCAAGAAGGCCGCCGACCTCGATTTTCTGCGTGAAGACATCGTGACGCTGATGAGTGAATCGCGCGCCGGCCTGGCGCGGGTGGCGAAGATCGTGAGCAATCTGAAGGATTTTTCGCAGGTCGATAGTGCCGACTGGCAGTTCGTCAAACTCGAGGCCGGGCTCGACAGCACACTGGAGGTTGTCGCCAGCGAGATCAAGTCCAAGGCCGAGGTGAAAAAGGAATATGCCGGCCTGCCGGACGTCGAATGCATGGCGGCGCAGATCAATCAGGTGTTCGCCAAGTTGCTGGTCAATGCCGCCCAGGCCATCGAGGGGCGCGGCGCCATCACGCTGCGCACCGGCTTCGATGAGCGCGAGGCCTGGGTCGAGATCGAGGATACCGGCAAGGGGATACCGCCGGAGAACATGAAGCGGATCTTCGACCCGTTTTTCTCCACCCTGCCGGTTGGCCAGGGCACCGGCATGGGCCTGTCGCTCGCCTACAGCATCGCCCGCGGGCACCACGGCCGTATCGAAGTGAAGAGTGTCGTCGGGCAAGGCAGCATCTTCAGGCTGACGCTGCCGCGCCGACGACCCGAGCAATAAGCATGGAAATCGGGCGGCAAACCCCGCCGCGAGAAAGAGCGTCGGCAAAGGATTGCCGACCTACATGGGCGTCAGCCGTAGTCGTAGGGCGGCAACCCCTTGCCGCCTCCACACTCAAACTGCCTTTTGGGCTGGTGGCGCTTGGCTGAGGCAGCTTGCTAATCAGGTAAGCGTTTCCCTAAGCCGCGTTTTTTGCTTCCAGCGCTTCCCAGCGCGCCAACAGGGTTAGTAACGCTTCCTCGATCGCCGCACTGCGGCCATTCAGTTTTACGGCTTGCGTGTGGTCGGTGTAGATCGCTGGATCGGTGAGTTGGCGGGCGACTTCGGCCTGCTCGTTTTCCAGGTCCGCGATGGTTTTCGGCAGCGCTTCCAGCTCCTTCTGCTCCTTGAAAGACAGCCCGGATTTGCGCGCTTTCACGCTGGCGGCAGGGGCGGGTTTGACTACAGCTTTCGCCACGGGGGCCGCGGTTTCGGTGGTGGCCCGATTGCGCCAGGCCAGCCAGTCCGAATAGCCGCCGGGCAATTCCAGCAAGACGCCGGGGTTGTCAACACTCCCGGCAAAAGCGATGGATTGCGTCGCCACGTTGTCGAGGAAGGCGCGGTCGTGCGAAACCAGGATGACGGTGCCGGCGTAGTCCTGCAGCAGTTGTTCGAGCAGTTCCAGGGTGTCGATATCGAGATCGTTGGTGGGCTCGTCCAGCACCAGGATATTGGCCGGCCGGGCGAACAATCGCGCCAGCAAGAGTCGGTTGCGCTCGCCGCCGGAGAGCGCGGAGACCTTGGCGCGGGCGCGGTCGGCCGGGAACAGGAACTCTTCCAGATAGCCGATGATGTGTTTTTTCTGGCCGTTGATCTCGACGTAATCGGAGCCGGGCGCGATGGTTTCGATCAGCGTCGCTTCATCGTCCAACTGGTTGCGGAACTGGTCGAAATACGCCACTTCCTGGCGCGTACCGCGCTTGATGCGGCCGGAGTCCGGTTCGATTTCGCCCAGGATGAGTTTGATCAGCGTGGTCTTGCCGGCGCCGTTGGGGCCGATCAGGCCGAGCTTGTCGCCGCGCATGATGCGGGTACTGAAATCGCGGATCAGCACCTTGTCGCCATAGCCGTGGCTGACCTGGTCGAACTCGGCGATCACCTGGCCGGAACGGCCGCCGGCATCGAGCGCAAAGCCGACCTGGCCGAGGCGTTCACGGCGCGCGGCGCGTTCGCGGCGCAGCGATTCCAGCCGCAATACGCGGCCTTCGTTGCGCGTGCGGCGCGCTTCGACGCCTTTGCGTATCCAGACTTCTTCCTGCTTCCAGAACTTGTCGAACTTGCGGCTTTGCGCGGCTTCCACTTCGAGTTGTTCCGCTTTCCTGATCTGGTAGGCCGAGAAGTTGCCGTGGTACTGGCGCAACTGGCCGCGATCCAGTTCGATGATGCGGTTGGCGACGCGGTCGAGAAAGGCGCGGTCGTGGGTGATGAACAGCAAGGCGCCGACGAACTCCGCAAGCTGGTTTTCCAGCCACTCGATGGCGTTGAAATCGAGATGGTTGGTGGGCTCGTCGAGCAGCAGCAATTCCGGCTCGGAAGCCAGCGCGCGGGCCAGCGCGACGCGCTTCTTGTTGCCGCCGGACAGGGTTTCGACGCGGGCATCGGCGACCAGGTCGAAGCGGGCGATGACCTCCTCCACCCGGCTGTTCAAGCGCCAGACGTCATGCACTTCGAGTTCGTGCGACAGCCGCGCCAGTTCATCCATCGCGTGGCTTTCCCCGCTGGCGGCGTCATGCGCGGCGGCGTGGTAGGCGGTGAGCAAGCCATGCGCCGGGCCGGCGCCGGCCGCAACCGCCTCGAACACCGTGTGCCCTGGCGTGAACGTCGGTTCCTGCGCGACAAACGCCATGCGCAGATCGGGCTTGCGCCAGACCACGCCGTCATCGGCCTGAATGTCGCCGGCGACCACTTTCAGCAAGCTGGATTTGCCGGCGCCGTTGCGGCCGATCAGGCCGATGCGCTCGGATTTGTCGATGACCAGCGATGCGCCGTCGAGCAGGGGCCAATGACCAAAGGCGAGGGAAACGTTATCGAGAGTGAGATAGGGCATGCGGGGTGGGCGATATCAAAAACAAACAGGCAAGAAAAACGGGCGGCCAGGCCGCCCGCTGGGGATAGGGAAAGGGCTAGATCGAACCGTGGCTCTGGCCGGCGTGAGTGTGCTCGAAATGTCCCTGGCAAACCACGCAACGCGTAGCGACCGGATTGACGACCAGGCGAGCGGCGGGAATCTTCGCGCCGCAATCCTCGCACAGGCCGAAATCCTTGTCGTCGAGACGCAAACGCGCGTTTTCCAGGGCTTGCAGGGTGCGGACTTCGTGCTCCAGTCGCGCCGCGGAAAGATCGCCCAGCGTCACCGCCAGGGCTTCGTCGGCGCTGTCGCCGGAGGCGCGACCGAGCACCTCGGCAAATTGTGTTTGGCCGCTTTGTTCCAGCGCGGCCTGCATCGCCTTGATCAGTTTGCTGCGTTGTAATTCCAATGCGGCGCGGATCGCGGCTCGATCTTGTTGGGTGAGATGGCTCATGACAGGGGCCTTTCTTATGGGTTGTGAGGGATGGCCTGATTATTGGCCCCGGAAGAAGGGGCTACAAGCCTAATTCGGTTCAGGTTGGTAAGGTTTTGTGCCGTCAGCGTGGGTTAAAATCCCGCCGCATTCGATGGTATGGCCTGCATCGGCATCATTCCGCAGTCCAGTCAGACACGCCCCCGTAGCTCAGTGGATAGAGCATCCCCCTCCTAAGGGGAGGGTCACACGTTCGATTCGTGTCGGGGGCACCAGTTGTATATGAATGAGGGCACCGTAAACGCCCACCCCAGGCCGGTGAAGGTTTCCGGCTTTTCTCTCCGTCGAGATAGGGGCTGCTTACTCGGTCAAACAGTCGCCAGTCGTTCCACTGTGTCGGGATAGCGTTCCACCAGGCGAATCAGCAAAGCGGCTTGGGCATTCGGCTTGGCGCGGCCTTGTTCCCAATTTTCCAGGGTGCGCGGGTTGGTGCGTAGGTAGCGCGCCAGTACAGGACGCGACAGGTGCAGCCGCTCACGCAAGGCAATGAGTTCGGCAGCGGTCACTTCCGGCGCTGCCTTCGCTTCAATCTCATGGGTGCGCAATGTGCGCTTGCCGGCGCGCTCTTCGGCCAGGGCATCAAAGCCTTCGGTCAGTTCGTCAAACAGGTTTCTTTTTTTCATCGTCTCGCATCCAGTTCACGTTTCAGCATGTCCTTGCGCAAGCCTCCGGCTCCCTCGATGACGTCGCCTGTCGGCGCGCACCGAATCGAGCCGATTAGTCCGCTTCCTGCATCCGCAATTGCCGCGCCGCTTCTTCGGCGCGGGCGTCGTCGATTTCCCGCATGACGCTGTTCAGGTCCACCGGTTTGTTGCTGTGCGCGAAGCGGCCGCTGAGTTGCACCTCCGGATGCAACCCGCCGTGTTCGTATAGCGCCCAGATTTCCTTGCCGTACTGTGTGGTCAGCAGTTCCGGCGCAAAACGGCCGAAGTAGCCGGCGAGATTTTCGACATCGCGCTCCAGCATGGCTTTGGCGTGGTTGTTGCCGGCGGCATCGACGGCTTGCGGCAGGTCGATGATGACCGGGCCTTCGGCGCTGATCAGGATGTTGAATTCCGACAAATCGCCGTGGATGACGCCGGCGCACAGCATCAGCACGACTTGCCGAAGCAGCGCCTGGAAATGCACTCGCGCCTGCTCCGGCGTGAATTCCACATCGTTCAGACGCGGCGCGGCGTTGCCGTGTTCGTCGGTGACCAGTTCCATCAGCAACACGCCGGCATGGAAGTTGTACGGCTTCGGCACGCGCACGCCGGCGGCGGCCAGGCGATACAAGGCGTCGACTTCGGCGTTCTGCCAGGCTTCTTCCTGCGCTTCGCGGCCATAGCGCGTGCCTTTCGCCATGGCGCGCGCCTGGCGGCTGTTCTTCACCTTGCGGTTTTCCGTGTAATCGACGCTCTGGCGGAAGCTGCGTTTGTTGGCCTCTTTGTAAACCTTGGCGCAGCGCACTTCGTCGCCGCAACGGACGACGAAGACCATGGCTTCCTTGCCGCTCATGAGTTGGCGGATCACGTCGTCGATGAGGCCGTCTTCGAGCAGCGGTTCGAGTCTTTTCGGGATTTTCATGGGGCGTCTTTTGTGCAGTGGGTCATGGTCGAATACAAACACGAAGGGCCGCTATTCATGCGGCCCTTCGCATTCAACTACTGCATTCTCCCACTACAACATCCTTGTTCAGCCGGCGAAATTCGCTTCTGCGAAAGACCAGTTGACCAGGCTGTTGAGGAAGGTTTCGACAAACTTCGGACGCATATTGCGGTAGTCGATGTAGTAAGCGTGTTCCCACACATCGACGCAGAGCAGCGCCTTGTCGGCGGTGGTCAGCGGGGTGCCGGCGGCGCCCATGTTGACGATATCGACGGAGCCGTCGGCCTTCTTCACCAGCCAGGTCCAGCCGGAACCGAAGTTGCCGACGGCGCTGGTCTGGAAGGCTTTTTTGAATTCATCCAGGCTGCCCCATTTGGCGTTGATGGCGTCAGCCAGCGCACCGGCGGGCGCGCCGCCGCCGTTCGGCTGCATGCAGCTCCAGAAAAAGGTGTGGTTGGAAACCTGGGCGGCGTTGTTGTAGATGCCGCCAGCCGGGGCGGTCTTGACGATTTCTTCCAGCGACTTGTCTTCAAAGGCAGAGCCCTTGATCAGGTTGTTCAGGTTGGTGACGTAGGCCTGGTGGTGCTTGGCGTAGTGGTAGTCGAAGGTCTCGGCCGACATGTGCGGCGCGAGTGCGTCTTTGGCGTATGGCAGGGCGGGCAGTTGGTGTTCCATGGGGTGATCTCCGGGTTGGTTGTGTGAAACGTGGGCGAGAAAAACTGAGCGCGCATTTTACGGGGCGGGATGGGGTGCGGGCAATGGTTGACTGAATTTGTAGGCTATTGACGACATGAATGTCAGCTTTAGATTTCAGTTTGTAGGGTGCGCCGTGCGCACCCTACAACGCGTATTGGTGCGCACGGCGCACCCTACAGAAATAGCGGATTTCAGCGCACCTCGAATTCGATCTGATCCAGCAACTGCCCGCCGGCGTCGATCAGGCTCAAACGGTGTTTGCCGCGCGTCAGCGGCCAATCGGCGCTTTCCTGTTTTATTCCGTCAAGTTGCCAGACCGCGCCGGCGGGCGGGTTGCCGGCGCTGAAATGCAGTTGCTGACGCGCGGCGGGGATGTCCGGGTCGAGCGCCAGGATCATGCCGTCGCTGGGGTGCAGGATTTTGGTCATTGCCTGGGCTGCCAGCCAGGTTTCAGCGGCCGGTTCCGTGCCGCGGATAAACCATTCCTGGCGCGGCGGTTCGCCGGCCGGCTGGATGGTTTTCTGGATCAGTCCGGCAACCGGTTTGGGTGCGCTGCCGCTGCCGTCCCGCTGCAGGAAATCCATGATCGCGGCCCAGGCGGGCGCTGCGCCGCTGATGCCGGAGACATCGTGCATCGGGCTGCCGTTGAAGTTGCCGACCCAGACGCCGACGGTATGGCGGCGCGAGAAGCCGATGCACCAGTTGTCGCGCATGTCTTTGCTGGTGCCGGTTTTGACTGCCGTCCAGTAGCGGGTGGCAAGCGGGTTTTCCAGGCCGAAGGTGAGCGCGCGGGCTTCCCGGTCGGCCAGGATATCGGCGACCAGAAACGCGGACTGCGCGCTGTGTACGCGGCGGGGAGCAAGCTGAACTGCGCCGGGCGTGAAGTGCAACGGTGTGTACAACCCGCCGTTGGCCAGGCTGCGATACGCGTTGACCAGCTCTTCCAGGCGGACATCCAGGCTGCCCAGGGCCAGCGCGTAGCCGTAGAAATCGGCGGCTTCAGTCAACCCCGCGAAGCCGAGTTCGTCCAGACGTGCGGCGAACGGGTCGAGTCCGATCAGCATCAGGGTCTGCACGGCGGGGATGTTGAGCGAGCTGGCCAGTGCGACGCGCGCGCTGATCAGGCCGCGAAAAGCATGATCGTAGTTTTCCGGCGCGTACTGGCCGCTGCCGGTGGCGATGGACAGCGGCGCGTCCTGCAGCGAGGAGGCTGCGGTGAGCAGGCGTTTTTCAAAGGCCAGGCCATAAAGGAAGGGTTTCAGCGTGGAGCCGGCCTGACGCAGCGCTTGCACGCCATCGTTTTGCGCTGCGGCGGAATCGCGGCTGCTCAGGCTGACGTAGGCCAGCACCGCGCCGCTGGCGTTATCGACGACCAGCGCCGCGGCATCCTGCACGTTGCGCGCGGCGAGATGCTTGAGCTGTTGCGCCAGCGTGGTTTGCACGTGGCGTTGCAGGGTGGCGTCGAGCGTGCTGTGGATATCCCCAGAATCCGTTCGGGCTGAGCCGGTCGCCGGGCAGCGCTGCTGCGTAGGATGCTGTGAGCTTGCGAACCGCATCAATTTTCCTGGACGAAATGATGCGGTTCGTTCCTCACCGCATCCTACGAATTTGTGCGCCAGATGCGGCGCCAGATCGACGGCCGGCGTGATCGGATAGCGTCCGCTCAGGACGTTGAAGGTGCGCGCTTTCAGGCTGGCGCAATCCGCCTCCCGCACCAGCGCGCAGACGCGCCGCGCAACTTCCCGGGGTTTGGCGTTGGGCGAGCGGATCAGGGCGGCCAGAATCAAGGCCTCGCTATCGCTCAAACCGGCCGGACGCTTGTCGAACAGGCCGCGCGCGGCGGCGTCGATGCCGGTGAGTTCGCCTCGGAACGGCGCCAGATTGAGATAAGCCTCCAGAATTTCCGCCTTGCGCCAGCGTTTTTCCAGTTCTTGCGCCGCCTGCATCTGACGCCATTTCTCGCTGACATCGCGGCGTTTACCGTGGGCGCGGTAGTGCGCATCCAGCAGACCGGCGAGTTGCATGGTCAACGTCGAAGCCCCGCGCGGTTTTTCGCCCAGCCAGTTGGTCAATGCCGCTTTGCTGGCGGCCAGCCAATCGACGCCGGCATGCTCGAAGAAACGTCGATCCTCGGCCTGCAGCACGGCGGCGATCAGCGCCGGCGAGATGTCGGCGAGCGGCGTCCAGGCAGTACGACGAATGCTCGGGTCGATGCGGATCTCCTGCAGCAACTCGCCGTGGCGGTCGAGCAGGCGCGCTTCCGAGGCGCGCCAGGTCGAGCGCACCTGGGCGAAATCGGGCAGTGCAGCCAGGGCCGGCGCGGCTAAGCACATAGCCAGCACAACACGCCACCAGAAATGGATCGTCAGCATGGCGGTTTCAAATCCCAAGTGCAGCACGTGCCGCTTTGGCAGTTTTCGGTCAGCACGAAATCGTCGATTGGTAATCGTTGGCTTTGATGCGTGCTGGGTCCATTTGATACTTGCTCCGTTTTTTCCTGTGCTCGGGGTACGCCTGGCAGGCAGCGCCAAGGCGTGTAGCTGTTGGGCAAAGCGAAGCGTGCCCAACGTTTTGCGCGTGGAATGTTGGGCACGCTTCGCTTTGCCCAACCTACGTCACTGCGCGTGCAGATTATCAGCCAGCACCTTGGCCCCGAAGTGTTCTCCAGCGCCATGCGATGTTTCAGCCGCTTTCAAGCGGGTCGCGAGCCTGGCCTCAGACCATCCGCTCGCGCCCATGCCGAACGGTGTAGGCGATCCCGCCCCGATCCAGTCCCAGATCGTGCAGTTCGCGTGCGTCCATGGCGCACAGTTCACCTTCCGCCCGGGAAGCCGTGAAGATCGCCAGCATCCGCCGCAGACCGCGGACAACCCAACGCCGGAGCAAACGATTACGCAGGGCATCCGCGTGGCGGATCAGCCGCGGTGTGTCCACGCCGGGATTTGTTCGCTTGCTCATGTCCGACTCCTTGCTGGCTATATCGTCGCCATCGAAACCCCTGCCTTCTTCGGCACCTTGCAAGCCATCGAATCGCTCGGCATGCAGGCGCTGGAAATCCCCAGCAACCCGGACACCGGCCTGAGCCTGGAAGCCCTCACGCTGGCGCTGGAGCGTTGGCCGGTGAAAACGGTGGTCACGGTGAGCAACTTCAGCAACCCCGCCGGCATCAGCTTCACCCCCGGCCGATTGTTTTCGCCGCAGGAAAAATACGGCAACTGCCTGCGTCTGGCGGCGGCATTGCCGTGGGATGCCAGGGTGGAAGCGGCGCTGGCGGAACTGGGGCGGTTGGCGGGGCGGGGTAAAATTGCGTAAACAAGGTCGCCTGATTAGCAAGGGTTAAAGCGTAGCGTGCCCAACAACCCGTCGCGATGTTGGGCACGCTGCGCTTTGCCCAACCTACGACGACTGCCTCAGTCGCCGCAGGCAACGGACCCGCACCGATCCACTCACAGACAGGAAGAACCCGCATGGACGAAAACGAACGCAAGGAATTCATCCGCCAGACCTTCAACACCGTCGCGCCCGGCTATGACCGGCCGGCGCTGCGCTTCTTTCCCGAGAGCGCGGTGCATCTGGTGGCCCAGCTCCGGCTCGCCGGCCACGAGCACGTGCTGGATGTGGCCACCGGCACCGGCGCGGTGGCGCTGAGCCTGGCCCACTGCCTGCCCGAGGGGCAGGTCACCGGCATCGACATGTCGGACGGCATGCTGCATCAGGCGGCGAGCAAGGCTGCCGAACGGGGTCTGGACAATGTGGTGTTTCAGGCCATGGACATGACCGCCCTGGACTTTCCGCCTGACCGGTTCCACTGCGCGACGGCGGCCTTCGCCCTGTTCTTCGTCGCCGACATGGAAGCCTGCCTGCGCGGCATCGTCGATCGCCTCAAGCCGGGCGGACAGGTGGTGGCGTGCGGTTTTTCCGAGGCTTCCTTCGCGCCCAACGTGGACCTGTTCCTGGCCCGCATCGAACGCTACGGCGTCGAGATTCCGCCCCTGAGCTGGCAGCGCCTGAGCGACGAGCGCTTGAACCACGCCTTGTTGTCGGCCGCCGGCCTGGAGGAGATTCGGGTGGTGCGGCACGATCTGAGCTATCCCCTGGCGGATGCCGAGGGCTGGTGGGACGTGCTCTGGTACGCCGGTTTCCGGGGCCTGCTCAGCCAGCTTTCGGAACCGGACCTGGCGCGCTTCCGCGCCGAGCACCTGGCCGAGATCGCGGCACTGGACAGCGGCCAGGGCATCCCCCTGCACGTTGAAGTGCTCTATGCCCAGGGGCGCAAACCGGGCTGAATTTCAGGACTCGCGGGCGGCAAGCCCGCGCCTGCATTTGCGTCAGATGATTTGCGTCAGATGAACAGACAGACATCGGCCTTCTTCGCCTCTGCCAGATAGCTGGTCGCGCCGATCCATTCCGCGATTTCCGGGATGAATTCGTCGTGGCGATAGTTGAACAGGTCCACGGTCATCTGGCAGGCCACCAGGCGCACTTCGGATTCGACGCAGATGTCGCGCAGTTCCTTGATGCTGGGCACGCCCTTGGCCTTCACGGTCTGCTCCATCATGCTGGTGGCGAAGTTCTCGAAGCCGGGCAGATTGCTGGCCAGCGCATTTGGAATGGGTAAGTTGATGCGCTTCAGCCAGTCCGGGCCGAACGGCATTTTCATCGGCATGGCCGGGTTACCCAGCGGCGAGACCTTGATGTGCAGATCCTTCTTCAGCAACTCCAGGCCGTAGAAGGTGAAGAAGATGGAGGCATCCCAACCCAGGGCAGCGGCGGTGGAGGCCAGGATGAAGGGCGGGTAGGCCATGTCCATGGTGCCCTTGGTGGCGATGATCCTAGATTCCTCAGTTGAACGCGGCCGAGTGTGCGGTTTTCGAGTTGGCTGGCAAGGCGGGACGACGCGCGGGGTCGTTTCCCGCAAGGAGGAGCAACGCGGCCAGACGGCTCGAAAACCGTGCAATCGGCCGCGTAGCGC
>JAUYET010000019.1 GCA_030691265.1 Pseudomonadota bacterium | reverse complement strand
TGTACAAGGTGTAAGCGGATGAATGCGCGCATCACCGTAACCACCGTAGGTTGGGCAAAGCGTAGCGTGCCCAACATGCAGGTGCCGCAAATGTTGGGCACGCCTTCGGCTTTGCCCAACCTACGTCGCTGACCATGCGCAGCGACATCGACCCGCGCTTGATGCAGCAACTGCTGCAAACCTTCCGCGCCCAACTGGAAGAGCGCTTGCAGGCCATCGTCGATGGTTTGCTGGCGCTGGAACAGGGCGCCGTCGAAGCGGCGCGCACGCAACTTCTCGACGCGATGTTTCGCGCCGCCCACAACATCAAGGGTGCGGCGCGCGGCGTTGGCCTGGAGCAGGCGGCGGAGTTTGCGCATGCCCTGGAAGACCTGTTTTCTGCGCTCAAGCGCGAGGCCGTGACCCACCAGCCCGGGCTGGTGGAGCTGTGCCTGGCCGCAGTGGACGGCTTGCGCCATCTGGTCGAAGCCGAAGCTGCCGGAAAATCCGTCAGCGAGGCCAGCCTCGATCTGCTGCAACGCCTGCGCGCGGTGGCGGCGGGCGGCAACCTGCCGCCCGCCGACGTGGCGGCTCCGGCGACAACGCTACTGCGGCCGCTGCCGGACACCATCCGCCTGCCGGTGGCGCGCCTGGACCGCATCGCCGACCTGGCGGAGGAGTTGCAGGCCAGCAAAATCCGGGTCGACGACCATTACCAGATGAGCCGCCAACAACACGATCTGGCGCAGCGCCTGAAGCACGTCTGGGAGCAATTGAACCCGCAACGGCAAATCCGCAATCCGCAATCCGAAATCCGCAATCGCCAAAATCCGCAATCTGAAATCAGTCAGGACCGTCATCTGCTCATCGAGGCCAGCGATCTGATCCTGGAAATCGAACGTCTGGCGGAAACCCTGCAACGCGGACTGCGCGCGACCCTGGCGCAGGTGCGTCCATTGACCAGCAGCCTGCGCGAGGATGTGCGCGACCTGCGCATGGTGCCGGCGGAAAGCGTGCTCAAGCCGCTCGTGCTGACCGTGCGCGAGCTGGCGCGCGGCCTCGGCAAACGCGCGGAGCTGGTGCTGGAAGGCGAACGCCTGGAAATTGATCGCGCCATCCTGGACGCCCTGCGCGACCCGCTGATCCACCTGCTGCGCAACGCCGTGGACCACGGCATCGAAGCGCCCGCGCAACGCCGCCTGCTGGGCAAAACGGAGATCGGCCTGATCACCCTGCGCCTGGAGCGGGATGGGCATTCGGTGATGATCACGGTGTCCGACGATGGCGCCGGCGTCGATACCCCCAGGGTGCGCAACCGCATCCGCACCCTCGGCCTGGCCAGCGAGGAAGAAGTCGCCGCGATGTCTACACGCGCGCTGCTCGACTATCTGTTCCGCCCCGGTTTCAGCACCCGCAGCGAAGTGAGCGAAGTCTCCGGGCGCGGCGTCGGCCTCGACGTGGTGCAGGTGAATCTGCAAGCCCTGGGCGGGCGCATCGCGGTGGAAACCGAACTGAACGGCGGCTGCCGCTTCCAGCTCACCCTGCCGCTCACCCTGGCCAGCGACCACGGCCTGCTGGTGCGCGCGGCCGGCCAGGATTACGCCCTGCCCAGCCTGTATGTGCAACGCATTCTGGAACTGACGCCGGCGCAGATTCTCGATGTTTCGGGCAGCCAGGCGGTGCTGGTGGACGCCGCGCCGGTGCCGTTGCGCGACCTGGCCAGCCTGCTCGGGCAGCGCACGACGGCGGACGACTATGCCGAACTCATCAGCGTGGTGGTGATCCGGCGCGGCTGGCAGCGCGTGGCGCTGCGCGTGGACCACGTCCTCGGCGAGCGCGAAATGGTGGTCAAGCCGCTGGCGCCGCCGCTGTGCGCGGTACACCACATCGCCGGCGGCACGCTGGGGCGCGACGGCGATATCCTGCTGGTGCTGGCGGTGGGCGACCTGCTCGCCAGCGCCCTCGGCGCCAGCGGTCGCGTCGTATCGCACAACAACGACGAGGCGCGCCCGGTGCCGCGCATCCTGGTCGCCGACGACTCCATCACCACTCGCACCCTGGAACAGAGCATCCTGGAAAACGCCGGCTACCGCGTGCAGGTTGTCGCCGACGGCGCACAGGCCTGGGAAGCCCTGCACAGCGGCAGCTTCGACCTGCTCATCACCGATGTGGAAATGCCCGAACTGGATGGCTTCGAACTCACTCGCCGCATCCGCGCCGACCCGAAACTGGCCGACCTTCCGGTCATCATCGTCACCTCGCTGGGCAGCGAGGAACACCGCCGCCTCGGCCTGGAAGTCCGCGCCGACGCCTATGTAGTGAAAAGCAGCTTCGAGACGCGCGAGCTGCTGGAAGTGGTGCAGCAGCTCTTATGACCCCGTTGACCGCACCCTACGGCTATCGACGTAGATGTAGGTTGGGCAAAGCGCAGCGTGCCCAACCTACGCCTACCCACCCCGCACTCCCCATGATCGACATCCTCATCACCGAAGATTCCGACGTCGTCGCGGCGCTGTTGCAGGGGATATTCCAGGCCGAGCCGGATATGCGGGTGGTCGGACGCGCGCGCAATGGGCGCGAGGCGGTCACCATGGCGCACGAGTTGCAGCCGAATCTGGTGACCATGGATATCCGCATGCCGGTGATGGATGGCTTCGACGCCACCCGCATGATCATGGCGACGCAACCGCTGCCCATCGTGGTGATCAGCTCCAGCGTGGACGATGAAGAATTACGCATCACCTTCCGCGCCATCGAGGAAGGCGCGCTGGCGGTGATCGAAAAGCCGCGCGGCCTGAATCACCCCGATTTCGAGCAGGTACGGCGCGAGCTGGTGGAAACGGTGCGGGCGATGGCCGAGGTGAAGGTGGTTCGCCGCCGCCGCCCGCAGCCCAGCGTGGCGATCTTCCAGACCCATGTGGCGCGCCGCACCGCCAGCTACGAGGTGGTCGGTCTGGCGCTGTCCACCGGCGGGCCGCAGGCGCTATCCACCATTCTGGCCGGCATGCCGATCGGTTATCCGCTGCCGCTCCTGGTGGTACAGCACATTTCACCCGGCTTCGTCGGCGGTCTGGTGAGCTGGCTGCGCGGCCTGACCCTGCTGGAAGTGCGTCTGGCCGAAGCAGGCATGCCCCTGCGGGCGGGCAGCGTGTATATCGCGCCGGACGGCCACCATCTGGAAGTGGCGCGCCGCGACGGGCGCCTGCATGCGCACTTGTCCTCGGCGCCGCCGATCGACCGTTTCCGCCCCTCCGGCACTGCCCTGTTCCATTCCCTGGCACGCTGCTGCGGCAAGTCAGCGATCGGCGGCATTTTCACCGGCATGGGTTCGGATGGCAGCGAGGGCCTGCTCGCTCTGCACCGGGCCGGCGGCCATGTCTTCGCGCAGGACGCGGACAGCGCCGTGGTCTACGGCATGCCCGGCGCAGCCCGCGCCGCCGGCTGCGTCGATCAAGTGGTACCTTTGGCGCGCATTCCCACCCATCTCATCGAACTGGCAAGGAGCTGATCATGCCGCCCGAAGACACACTGTTGTCGCGTGAAGCCCTGCTGGATGTCTTCTGCAAGGAGACCCGGGAGCGCCTGGCGCGCGCGCTCGACTGCCTGGAACAGGGGCCGGAAGCCTGCAACTACGACGCGGTGCATCAGGAATTCGACAGTCTGCACGGCGGCGCGCGCGCGGTGGACCTGCCCTGGCTGGAACACTACAGCCGGGTGGTGGCGGGCTACGCACGTTTCCTGCGCCACCTGAAGCGCGGCGGCAGCCACGGCGAGACGCATGCCTTGCTCACCCAGGCCGTCGCTGCGCTGGCCACGCAGTGCAACAAGTACCCGCTAGCCGACCTGCTGCCCGGCCCGGAGTCGGAAATCCCGATGCGCGAACTGCTCAATACCATGCAGAACCTGATGCAGCGCGCCGATCCGGCCGAGTTATCGCCCTGCGCGCAACCAACCGCCGAGCGTCCACTGGTGCTGCTGGTGGTGGATGACTCCGCCACCTCACGGTTGCTGTTCCGCATCCACATGCCGACCGAGGGCGGCCACGTCGTGCACGAAGCCGAGGATGCCGACAGCGCCCTGCGCATCGCCCTGGAAGTCAGGCCGGATATGGTGTTCCTGGACTACAACATGCCCGACCGCGATGGCGTCAGCATCGCCCGCGACCTGCGTGCGGCCGGCCTCGATGCCTGTTTCATCCTGCTCACCGCCAATGTGCAGCAGGCGGTGCTCGACGAAGCGCGCGCGGCGGACTTCGCCGGCGTGCTGGAAAAACCGGTCAGCCGCAGCAAGATCGCGGCCGTGCTGCGCACGGCTACGCAGGGTTGAGGCCGATGAAAATCAGCACAGTAGGTTGGGCAAAGCGTAGCGTGCCCAACAAACCGCCACGATGTTGGGCACGCTGCGCTTTGCCCAACCTACGAATTCCATGAAGCCGATGGACCTGTCGGACGCGCAACGCGATTTGCTCACCGAGTTGGGCAACATCAGCATCAGCCGGGCCGCGCGCCAGCTTTCCGCCTTGCTGAACGAACCGATCCGCTTCGCTGCACCGCGCGTGGATTTATGCACGGCGGACGAGGCGGCCCAGCATCTCGATACCAACGACGACAAAAAATCGGCCGCCATGGCCTGCATCTACCAACGCATGTCCGGCGAACTGACCGGCCGCATCGCCCTGCTGCTGCCCTCGCACGACAGCCACCTCCTGTTCCAGAACCTGCTCGGGCGCAGCGCGCCGCTACAGGGCCTGGATATGCACGCCTTCGAACACGAGGCGTTGACCGAAATCGGCAACATCCTCATTTCTTCCTGCATCAGCGCGATGGCCGACATGCTGCAACTGCGCATCGACGTCTCCGTGCCGCGCTTCACCGAAACCACCGCCCAGGATCTGTTCAACGACGCGGTAGCGGAAGGCCCGGAGCAGCAAGCGCTGCTGATCCACGCCCGCCTGTCCGCCTCCCGGCTCGAACTGGAAGGCACGATCCTGCTCATCCTGTCGGCGGCGGCGGCGGAAAAAGTGGTGTTCGCAGTGCAGGCGATGATCCTGGCGGCGGATTAACGAGCCCTCACGATGCACGCCAAACCCTACGACCCCCTGCCCATCGGCGTGCTGGCGCTGGACGGCCAGATGCGCATCCGCGCCTGGAACCGTTGGCTGGCCGAGCACACCGGCATTGCCGACAGCCGCGCCATTTCGCAGCGGCTGGAAGACCTGTTTCCCGGTTTTTGCAACCCGCGTTTCCAGATGGCCGTGGAACAGGTCTTGCGCAACGACGGGCCTCAGATACTGTCGCAGGCCCTGCACCGCTACCTGATTCCCATCACCCTGCCGCACCTGGCGCGGCAAGGCTTCGAACTGATGCAGCAGCATGTGCATATCGAGGCCTACGAAGTGGATGACGAACGCCAGGCCCTGGTCAGCGTGATCGACGTGACCGGCAGCGTGCTGCGCACCGAAGCGCTCACCGACGTGGCCCAGCGCCTGGAACACGACGTCAATCGCGACCCGCTGACCGGCCTGTTCAACCGCCGCTTCATGTGGGAATGGCTGGATCATCAGCAACGCCAGGCGCAGCGCCATCATTACCCGATCGCCGCGATGATGCTGGACGTGGACCATTTCAAGCGCATCAACGATAGCCACGGCCATCTGATCGGAGATCGCGTACTCCAGGAGTTCTCGCAGCAACTGACCGCCTGGGTGCGCGAATCGGACATCGTGGTGCGCTACGGCGGCGATGAATTCCTGATTCTGCTGCCCAGTTGCGATCAGGCCTTGAGCCACGAGGTCGCCGAGCGCATCGTGCAGCAGACCCGCCAGTGCAGCCTCGGCGAACTGCCCGCCAGCGCCGTCACCTGTAGCCTCGGCGTCGCCCTGTTCGAACCCGACCATCCCCTCTCCCCGGCCGACCTGCTCAACCTTGCCGACCACCGCCTCTACCTGGCCAAGCAGGCCGGGCGCGACCAGATCGTGACCGGCAGTTGAGTCGATTTCGGATTTCGGATTTCGGATCGCGGGCTTGCTCGGCGGTAAACTCGGGGCCGTTCACCAGCCTTGCCACTCTCATGCCGGATTCCGCTTCCCTGCGCCTGGGCGACCAGGTCACCCTGCATTACCGCCTGGCCTGCAATGGCGAGGAAATCGTCAACACGTTTGCCGCCGAACCGGAGACTTTCCGCCTGAGCCAGGGCGAGATCGACCCGCGTCTGGAAGCCTTGCTGATCGGCCTGCAAGCCGGCGATCACCGCACCTATGAACTCGATCCGGGCGCGGCCTTCGGCAGCCATGAAGCCAGCATGATTCACGACTTGCCGCGCAGCGATTTTGCGGCGGACAGCGTCCTCATCCCCGGCCACGAGGTGGAATTCAGCCTGCCCAACGGACAAACGCTGCACGGCATTGTGCGCAGCATTGCGGCGGACAGCGTGCAGGTCGATTTCAATCACCCGCTGGCCGGCCTGCCGGTGCTGTTCGAAGTCAAAATACTGGCCACTCAATCGGATTAAGCGCATGCAACAAACCATCCTCCTGGCCAATCCGCGCGGCTTCTGCGCCGGCGTCGATCGCGCCATCGCCATCGTCGAACAGGCGCTGAAGAAGTTCGGTGCGCCGATCTACGTGCGGCATGAAGTCGTGCATAACAAATTCGTGGTCGATAACCTGAAAGCGAAGGGCGCGATCTTCATCGAGGATCTGAACGAAGCGCCGGTCGGCGCCACGCTGATCTACAGCGCGCATGGCGTGCCGCTCTCGGTGCGCCACGAAGCGGAACGACGCGGCCTGAATGTGTTCGACGCCACCTGCCCGCTGGTCACCAAGGTGCATGTCGAAGTGAAGAAGATGCGCGAGGCCGGACTGGAAATCGTCATGATCGGCCACAAGGGCCACCCGGAAGTGGAAGGCACCATGGGCCAGTCGCCGGATGGCATGTATCTGGTCGACGACGCCTCCGAGGTCGCGGGCCTGCAAGTACGCGACCCCGACAATCTGGCCTACGTCACCCAGACCACGCTGTCGGTCGACGACGCCGCGCGCGTGGTGGCAGCCCTGAAAGCGCGTTTCCCCAACATTCAAGGCCCGAAGAAGGACGACATCTGCTACGCCACGCAGAACCGCCAGGATGCGGTCAAGAAACTGGCCGCCGAATGCGACCTGGTCATCGTGGTCGGCTCGCCGAATTCATCGAATTCGAATCGCCTGCGCGAAGTCGCGGCCAACGCCGGCATCGCGTCTTACATGGTCGATAACGCGGAAGAACTCCAGGCGGACTGGCTGATCGGCCGCCACCGGATCGGCGTCACCGCCGGCGCATCGGCGCCCGATGTGCTGGTGCAAGGCGTCATCGAGCGGCTGAAGGCGCTGGGCGCCAGTTCAGTCAGCCCGCTCGATGGCATCGAGGAAACGGTGAACTTCCCGCTACCGAAGGCGTTGCTGGACTGAAACGTAGGTGCGAATTTATTCGCACAGCCCGGCGTGCCGATGCGAATAAATTCGCACCTACAGCAACGCCAGATTGTCGCGATGGATCAACTCGGGTTCATCGACGTAGCCCACAGCCCGTAGGGTGGATAAGCGCAGCGCATCCACCTAACCACCACGCCATGGTGGATGCGCTGCGCTTATCCACCCTACGCCACTTGCCCGATGCGTAGGATGGGTTGAGCGCAGCGAAACCCATCATGGCAGCGGGAACCGTGGGCGATGGGTTTCGCTATCGCTAAACCCATCCTACAAGTCACTGCCAAAGAATCCGACAAAAAACCTGAAACCGCAGGGGGCTACCGCCCCATCCTCTCAACTTAAGCCCCCCATCCACGCACATTACGCATATGTTGTGGTAGAAGTCGCTCGTAATCCATTGATATTTCAGGTAATTTACCATGGCGACCTACATACCAGACCATTCTTGTCAACTTCTTCGACTATCTCCATTCTGACGAACTCCTCGCTCAGTCTCGTCTCGAACCCAACACCTTTCTTCGCCAGCGCATTCTGACTTGTCCCGTTCTGGTCGTAGCGATGCTGTCCGGCTTCAAGGCCGGCGTCCAGAACGAACTCAATGCCTTCTTCGCGCATCTGGCAAACCAGGCGGACCTTATTCGGCAGGTCAGCGCCCAGGCCTTTTCCAAGGCGCGGAAAAACTTCTCCCACCTGGCTTTCGCCGCCCTCAACACGCGTCTGTTGGCCCTCGTCCATGAACGCTTGCCCGTCCCGCTCT
>JAUYET010000011.1 GCA_030691265.1 Pseudomonadota bacterium | reverse complement strand
TGACTTCCATTCTCAACAGGTTTTTCAAACCGGGCAGGCAGCTACGTAGGTTGGGCAAAGCGAAGCGTGCCCAACATTACACGCGCAAAACGTTGGGCACGCTTCGCTTTGCCCAACCTACGGGGTGGCTCATGTCACGGTGAATGGTGGGATTCCTGGCAGCAGCCAAACTTGTGGTCTCGCGGCTGTTGTTGCGTCAATAAAGCGTGACTACACTCCGCCCCATCTTCTGACCTGGGAGCCCTACATGGAAGTCTCCGTGCGTGAATTCAAAAGCCATCTCTCCAGCTATCTGGCGCGCGCTCAAACTGGCGAGGAACTGGTTGTCACCTCTCACAAACTCCCGGTAGTGCGCGTGCTGGGAATAACCGACACCCCCAGCCCGGGTATCTCGGCCATGCTGGCTTCCGGTGAGGCCGAGTGGCATGGCGGCAAACCGGCGGGAGCGCGGATCAAACTTGTCCCTCTGGGCAAGTCGCTTTCAGACATGGTGATCGAGGACCGGGGGTGATCTTGTATCTGGATACATCGGCCAACAATGCCAAATGAGGTCAGACCGGGCACGATCTCCGCTGCGCTACCCATTGCTCTTGCATCACTCTGACCGATGCCGCATTTGATCGAGCATTGCTGAACGGAGGATGTCGTTCAAGCGGCTTTGATAACCTTTACCTTGATTTTTTAGCCACTCCAGCACATCCGCGTCGATACGCACGGTCAATTGCTGTTTGATAGGGCGATAAAACTTGCCACGAACAGCGATTTTCCAGTCCTGCTCGGAGGTGGCGGGAAGGTCGGAGAAGTCGATTTCACTCTCAGGTTTTGCAGACAACGCCGCAAGCTCTTTGCGGACGGTTTCAGGCATCTTGTTCATAAACATTCCTTTCCAACTTGGTTGCGCGTCGCGCCGAGATAATGCGAATGTGTTCTGTGGCGCAGTCTGTATTGCTGCTTTCAGTTTCGTTCCAGGTATGTGCAACCAATAGCAGCGCTACGCCGCCAGCCATACCAATGGTTTGCCACCGTTGTTCGCCGTTCTCGATGCGATCTTGCCGCGAAACGTGCAAAGGATCGTCGAACACAAGTTTGGCGGCTTCAAAACTGACACCATGTTTACGTTGGTTGCTCTCATTTTTTGCGTGGTCCCAAGAAAACAAATGCAGCTCCTGCAATGTGGTTACGTAACTGTAGCTACGACCAGCGTAGGGTGCAATAAGCGCAGTGCATTGCACCGGTTGCGCCCGAGACATGCGGCGCAATGCCCGTTGGTTATTGCGCCCTACTCGGGCTTTTCGTCCACACTGGCTTGAGCTGGTGAAACCTTGCAAAAATGGTGCGCCAGCACGCCGCCCAAACGTTCTTTTGCCAACAGCGCCTTACCATCCATTCTTGGATGAGTGACCAGCCACCCATTGATGATCTCACCGACCAGCGTTTCCGGCAGGTCGAGAATATCCTGGTAAGTCGCGGAGGGTTTACTGGGCTGTTGTTCCCTCACCTCACCCCTACAACAGCACCTTTTCAATGCCGCCGGCATTCGCCTTGGCGACAAACTCCGCCATCCAGTTCTCGCCCAGTTTCAGTTTGGCCAGTTCGACCACGATGTAATCGGCTTCGATCTTGCTGTCTTCGCCGTAGCGCAGGATGCCTTGCAGGCAGGACGGGCAGGAGGTGAGGATTTTGACCGTTTCGGTTTCCGGCCCGCGCACGGGTTTGCGTAACTCATCCGCGACGCGGTCGATTTCTTCCGCTTTGCGGAAGCGCACCTGGGTGGCGATGTCCGGCCGGCTGGCGGCGAAGGTGCCGGCTTCGCCGCAGCAGCGTTCCGACAGTTTCACGTCCTGACCCATCAGTGTTTTCACGGTGTTGATCGGGTTGTGCAGCTTGATCGGCGTGTGACAGGGGTCGTGGTACATGTACTTCGTACCACCGACGCCTTCGAGCTTGACGCCTTTTTCCATCATGTATTCATGGATGTCCATGATCCGGCAGCCGGGGAAAATCTTGTCGAACTGGTATTCCATCAACTGATCCAGGCAGGTGCCGCAGGACACCAGCACGGTCTTGATGTCGAGGTAATTCAAGGTGTTGGCGATGCGGTGGAACAGCACCCGGTTGCTGGTGGTGATGGCTTCGCCCTTGGGCCGGTCGCCGGTGGCGGTTTGCGGATAGCCGCAGCACAGATAAGTCGGCGGCAGCACGGTCTGCGCGCCGAGTTCATACAGCCAGGCCATCGTCGCCAGACCGACTTGCGAGAACAGGCGTTCGGAGCCGCAGCCGGGGAAATAGAACACCGCGTCGGATTCTTCCGTCACCTTGGCCGCATCGCGCAGCACCGGCACCACTTTCGGATCGTTCAAGCCAAGCAGCGCGCGCGCGGTCTTGTTGGGCAGTTGATTTGGCAAACCTCCAGGCAGCGAGCGGTTGAAGAAGTGGATGACCTGGGTCACCGCATTCGGTTTGCCGACCGTGGCCGGCGGCCGACGCATGGCTTCCTTGACCACCGGCAGGTTGCGCATCACGGCCGCGCCGACGCGCTGGCCCAGATAACCCAACTGGATCGAACTCTTGCGCATGAAGCGAATGGCATCCGGATCGGTGCTGTTGAGGAAGGCCATCGCCAGTTTGGTCGCCGGCGCGGTTTTCTTCTTGCCGGCGGCGGTGAGGAAATTGCGCATCGCCACGGTGACATCGCCGAAGTCGATATCGACCGGACACGGGTTGAGGCATTTGTGGCAGACCGTGCAGTGGTCGGCGACATCGTCGAACTCGTCGAAGTGCTTCAGCGAAACGCCGCGCCGGGTCTGTTCCTCGTACAGGAAAGCCTCGATCAGCAACGAAGTGGCCAGAATCTTGTTGCGCGGGCTGTACAGCAGATTGGCGCGCGGCACGTGCGTGTTGCACACCGGCTTGCACTTGCCGCAACGCAGGCAGTCCTTGATGGAATCGGCGATGGCGCCGATTTCCGACTGCTCCATGATCAGTGATTCCTGTTCCAGCAGGCCGAACGAGGGCGTGTAGGCATTGCTCAGGTCGGCGCCCGCCAACAGCTTGCCCTTGTTGAAGCGGCCCTCCGGATCGACCTGTTGCTTGTAGGCGGCGAACTCGGACAGGGCCAGATCGGACAGGAATTCCAGCTTGGTGATGCCGATGCCGTGCTCGCCGGAAATCACGCCGCCGAGGTCCTGCGCCAGTTGCATGATGCGCGCCACGGCCTGATTGGCGGCGGCGAGCATGGCGTAATCGTCCGAGTTGACCGGGATATTGGTATGCACGTTGCCATCGCCGGCATGCATGTGCAGCGCGACGAATACGCGGCCCTTCAACACGCGTTTATGGATGGCATCGCATTCGAGCAGCACCGGTTCGTACTCGCGGCCGGTGAATATCTGGCGTAGTTCGGCGCGCACTTCGCGCCTCCAGGAAACGCGCTGCTGTTTGGTTTGTACCGCCCGAAACACGGCCATGTCGTCGAGACTGTCGAGCAGCCCGGTCCAGCGTTCGCGCACCTGGCCCAGCAAGTCCAGCGCGCGCGCGCGTCGTGCGCTGGTCAAGGCCGGATCGGCGACGCCATCGTCGTCCTCGAACAAAGGCAGTTCGCCCTGGAAAAACCGTTCCAGCGCCTGCAACAAAGCCAGCTTGTTGCCGATCGACAACTCGATATTGATGCGCTCGACGCCGTCGGAATAATCGCCCAGCCGAGGCAGCGGAATCACCACGTCCTCGTTGATCTTGAACGCGTTGGTATGTTTGGCGATGGCGGCGGTACGCGCGCGGTCGAGCCAGAATTTCTTGCGCGCGTCCGGGCTTGCCGCGATGAATCCCTCGCCGCCGCGCGCGCGGGCCAGTTCGACGATATGCGCGGCGGCGGCATTGGCGCTGTCGGCGTCGTCGCCGGCTACGTCGGCCAGCAGCACCATGTTCGGGCGTCCATTCGAACTTGCCCCGCCTCGCTCGGCCTTGGTGGCATAGCCGACCGCCTTGATGTAGCGCGCATCCAGGTGTTCCAGACCGGCCAGCACGACGCCGCCCGGGCAGGTATCCATGTGATTCTTGACTTCGACGATGGCCGGCACCGCTTCCGCGACCGGGCCGAAGAATTCCATGCACACGGTGCGAATATGCGGCGGCATCCGGTGCAGCACGAAGGTCGCCTGGGTAATCAGGCCGTCGCAGCCTTCCTTCTGAATGCCGGGCAGGCCGGACAAAAACTTGTCGGTGACATCCTTGCCCAGGCCTTGTTTGCGGAAGGCGCGGCCGGGAATGGCCAGGATTTCGGCCGCGCCTTTCGGCTTGCCGTCGGCATGGAAACGACGCAGTTCGAAACGCGCGGTTTCGACGTCGTGAATTTTCGACAGGTTGTGATCCAGGCGGGTGACTTCCAGCCAGTCGGCGTCCGGCGTCACCATCTTCCAGGACAGCAGATTGTCGAGCGCGGTACCCCACAACACCGCCTTCTTGCCGCCGGCATTCATCGCCACGTTGCCGCCGATGCAGGAGGCGTCGGCGCTGGTCGGATCGACCGCGAAGGCGAGGCCGCGCACTTCCGCCGCCTCCATGACCCGGCGCGTCACCACGCCGGCGCCGCAGACGATGACTGGCGTGGCGCTGCTGTGGCCGGGCAGGACGCGCGCCTCGATCGCGCTCATGCGGTCGAATTTTTCGGTATTGATCACCGCCGATAACCGGGTCAACGGAATCGCGCCGCCGGTGTAGCCGGTGCCGCCGCCGCGCGGAATCACGGTCAGGCCGAGCGCGATGCAGCCGGCGACCAGCGCCGGAATTTCCTCTTCGTCATCCGGGTTGAGCACCACGAACGGGTATTCGACGCGCCAGTCGGTGGCGTCGGTGACGTGGGAGACGCGCGCCATGCCATCGAAGGCGATGTTGTCGCGGTGGGTGTGCGGCAACAGTTTGTGCAGGATGTCGCGCCGCAAATGCTCGGTCTGCGCGAAACCCGCCTCGAACGCATCCACCGCGCCATTCGACAACACCAGCAGCTTGCCGACCCGCTCGTTACCCTCGCCAGGAGGACGCCGGTTCCGTAAGTCGCCAGAGGCGACAACGGCTCCGCTGCCCTGGCGCCGCTTTTCGACTTCGCCCAAGCGGTGGCGCAGGGCCTGTACCAGCAAGGCGCGGCGATCCGGATTGGCGAGCAGGTCGTCTTCCAGATACGGATTGCGCGTCACCACCCAGATGTCGCCCAGCACCTCGAACAACATGCGCGCGGAGCGGCCGGTCTTGCGTTCGCCGCGCAACTCTTCGACCAGACGCCAGCCTTCGGCCCCCAACAGGCGGATGACGATCTCGCGGTCGGAAAACGAGGTGTAGTTGTAGGGGATTTCGCGGATGCGCTGGCTGGAGCTTGAAGACGCGCTGGAAAACTGGGCGGACATGAAAAAACTCTGAGGCGGGGGGCGGTCGATTCTACCCTCGCAAGGAGGACGCCGAATTCGTAAGCCGCTAAAAGCGGCAACGACTTCGCTGCCTTTCGCGCCTGACTCGAAACAAATTCGACCTTTCACATCAAAGGGATATGTGATTAGCAAGCTGCCTCAGCCAGCATGGAAATCGGGCGGCAAACCCCGCCGCGAGAAGGAGAGTCGGCAAAGGATTGCCGACCTACTGCCTTGCGCCTGGCCTTCGTAGGGCGGCAATCCCTTGCCGCCTCCAGACTCAATCTGCCTTTTTGGCTGGCGGTGCTTGGCTGAGGCAGCTTACGAATTCGGCGTCCTTCTTGCGAGGGCAGCGGCGTAAAATGCCGCGAACTTTTTCTCGTACTTACCTTATTCCGTCCCATGATCCCCATCCTCATCGTCGCCCACGGCAACCTCGGCGACAGCCTCATCCAGTGTGCGACCTTCGTCCTCGGCAAGCGTCCCGATGCGCTGGAAAATCTGGATCTGTCGGCCTGCGACGATCCTGCCGACATGCTGACGCGTGCATGCGCCAAGCTGGCCGAACTCGATCAGGGCGAGGGTGTGCTGATCCTGACCGATGTTTATGGCGCGACGCCGTGCAATACCGTCTGCAAGGTGATTGCCAGCAATCGCATCGAGGCCATCGCCGGCGTCAATCTACCCATGTTGCTGAAGGCGCTGACTTATCGCGATCAAGGCATGACCAGGCTGCTGGAAAAAGCGGTTTCCGGCGGTCAGGCCGGCATTATCAATATCCATTCGGAGCCGGCCCATGGCTAAGACATATGGTTGAACGCGATGTCGAAATCATCAACAAACTGGGCTTGCATGCACGCGCCTCCGCCAAGCTGACGCAAACCGCCGCGCAGTTTCAGTCCGAAGTCTGGCTTTCCCGCAATGGTCGCCGCATCAACGGCAAAAGCATCATGGGCGTGATGATGCTGGCGGCATCGCGCGGCACGCAGATCAGGATCGAGACCATCGGCGCCGATGAAGAAGCGGCGATGAACGCGCTGGCCGCGCTGGTCGAGGACAAATTCGGGGAGGGAGAATGACATTCGTGCTGCACGGCATTGGCGTCTCCGGCGGTTATGCCATCGGTCGCGCCCAGCTTTATTCGCATGCGCGCCTGGAAGCGCCGCATTACCTGTTACGCCCGGAACATGTCGAAGCGGAAATCGCGCGCTTCACCGAAGCGGTGGAAACCGTGCATGCCGAACTGCTCGCCTTGCAGACGCATATTCCGGGCGGTGCGCCGACCGAGCTATCGGCATTCATCGAAGTGCATGCCTTGATCCTGTCCGATTCCATGCTTTCGCAGGCGCCGAAACGGCGCATCCGCGAGGAAGGCTGCAACGCCGAGTGGGCGCTGGCGCAGCAGACCGAGGCGTTGATCGCACAGTTCGAGTCGATCGAGGACGACTACCTGCGCGAACGTCGTCACGACGTGCGCCAGGTGGCGGACAAAGTCCTCAAATCGCTGATGGGCCACCCCGGCCACGCGCCGCTGAAAACCGCCGATGAGGGCGACAACATCCTGGTCGCGCATGATCTTTCGCCCAGCGATATGGTGCTGTTCAAGCGCCATACTTTTGCCGGCTTCATCACCGATCTGGGCGGCGCCACTTCGCACACCGCGATTCTCGCGCGCAGCCTGAACCTGCCCTCGGCGATGGCGCTGCACAACGCGCGCGCGCTGATTCGCGAGGACGACTGGCTGATCGTCGATGGCGTCGATGGCGTCGTCATCGTCGATCCCGATGCCGCCATCCTGGAGGAATACCGGCTGCGCCGGAACCAGTGGCTGCTGGAGCAGAAAAAGCTGCGCCGCCTGAAGACCAGCCCGTCGACCACGCTGGATGGGGTCGATGTGTCGCTGTTGGCAAACATCGATTTGCCCACGGATGTGCGTCATGCGCTGAGTGAAAATGCAGTCGGCATCGGCCTCTTCCGCAGTGAGTTTCTGTTCCTCAACCGCGACGATTTGCCCGGCGAGGAAGAGCAGTTCGTGGCTTATCGCGCGGTAGCGGAAGGTATGGCGGGGCGCCCGGTGGTCATCCGCACGATTGACGTGGGCGCCGACAAATCCGTGCGCTGGATGGCGGATACCAGCGTCAACCCGGCGCTGGGCTTGCGCGCGATTCGCCTGTGCCTGGCCGAGCCGCAGATTTTCATCACCCAGCTCCGCGCGCTGTACCGCGCCAGCCATTACGGCAAGGTGAAAATTCTGCTGCCGATGCTGGTCAGCCTGAGCGAACTCGATCAGGCGCTGGCCTTGATCGGCGCGGCGCGCGATAGCCTGCGCGTGGAAAATATCCCGTTCGATCCGGGAACGCCGATCGGCGGCATGATCGAAGTCCCCGCCGCCGCCCTCGCCGCCGAATGGTTCGCACGCAAGCTCGATTTTCTGTCGATCGGCACCAACGACCTCATTCAATACACCCTCGCCATCGACCGCACCGACGATGCCGTCGCCCATCTGTACGATCCGCTGCACCCGGCTGTTCTCGGCCTCATCGAGCACACGCTCAAGATCGGGCAAAAGATGGGCAAAGCGGTTTCGATCTGCGGCGAAATGGCGGGCGACCCGCGCCTGACCCGATTGTTGCTGGGCATGGGGCTGACCCATTTCTCGATGCACCCGGCGCATGTGCTGGCGGTGAAGCAGCAGGTCATGCGCAGCCATGTCGGCGAACTTGCGCCGCTGGTCAAGAAGCTGTTGCGCGCCGGTCGGCCGGAGCGCATCCAGGAGTTACTGGTACGCCTCAACGAATAAACCTGAAAACCTCGGTTGACGGATAAATTTATTACGATTCAATGTGTTGCGAGATATTCGTAGGTGCGAATAAATTCGCACCTACGAGCGCTTCAACTGCGGTTTTCAGGATAAACCTGCCTGCGGCTCAAGTAATTAACATCTTGGCCGATATGGCTTTCGATATAGGTCGTCGAGATAAGCGCAATGGAACCCGCCCCCGCCAATAACAACGCCAAACTGGTCTACCTCTGGCCGGCGCAAAGCCAGGACATGCAGGAGGCTGCGCGCCAGCTTGGCTACTACGGCTATGAGGCGCGCCTGGTCGATACGCCGGAACAACTCGTCGACAGCGTGGCGACGCAAGCGCCGACCGGTATTCTGGTCGATGCCACGTTGGCCTGCGAACAGGCGCCGGCACAGAAAGCTGCGTTGACCGAACTGGCGCAGCACATTCCCGTCGCCTGCATGTCCGATCAGAGCGGCATCGCAGACCGTCTGGCTGCGGTGCGCCTGGGTTGCCAGGCGTATTTCACGCGTCCGCTCGATACGACGTCCCTGCTCGATACGCTGGATCGCCTGACCGCGCCGCCCCAGGCCGAGGCCGGCAAGGTGCTGATCGTCGATGACTCGCCTTCGCTGGCTGCTTTTTATGCCGCCAACCTCAGCGAAGCCGGCTTCGTCTGCCAGGTGGTCACCGACCCGCTCAAGAGTCTGGAGGCGCTGTATGACCACCCCCCCGAGCTGATCCTGCTGGACATGAACATGCCCGGCGCCAGCGGCCAGGAAATCGCCAAGGTGATACGCCAGCAGGACGCCTATCTGTCCATTCCGATCGTGTTCCTCTCGGCGGAAAGCGATGTCGGCCGTCAACGCGAGGCAATGAGTCACGGCGGTGACGAATTCCTGCACAAGCCGATTCAACCCGAGCACCTGATCTCGGCGGTACGCAGCCGCGTGATCCGCTACCGCTCCCTGCGCGCCCTGATGGTTCGCGACAGCCTCACCGGCCTGCTTAATCACACCAGTTACAAGGAACGTCTGCGCGCGGAGGTCGCGCGCGCCAAACGTCAGAACAAGCTGCTGTCGGTGGCGATGATCGATATCGACCACTTCAAGAACGTCAACGATACCTACGGCCACCCGGCCGGTGACCGGGTCATCAAGAATTTGTCGCGCCTGTTGAAACAGCGCCTGCGCGGCGCCGATGTGATCGGCCGTTACGGCGGCGAAGAATTCGCTCTGGCGCTGCCGGATACGCCCATCGAAGTCGCCCTGGGTGTCATCAACAGCCTGCGCGAAAGTTTTGCCGCCATCGAACATCACGCCGGCAACGTGAGTTTCCGCAACACTTTTTCCGCCGGCGTCGCCGAGTGTTCGCCTCAGCGCCCGCTTCTGATGGATGCGGAAGCGCTGATCAAGGCCGCTGACGAAGCCTTGTACGTGTCGAAACATGGCGGCCGCAATCGGGTGACTGCGGCGGCGGTCGGCTGAGCAGGCGTAGGTTGGGCAAAGCGCAGCGTGCCCAACATCGCGGCGGTTTGTTGGGCACGCTGCGCTTTGCCCAACCTACGAACTGCCCGACCGAACCAGAGTTCAGAACAGAATCAAACCGTCCTCGCCTTGAGTGCCGGGGTTGGATTTTCCGGTAACAGGCAGGGCCTCAGCGCTTGACCCGTCTTCGGCGTCGCTCGGCGCATCCAGTACCAGATCGGAAACGATGTAGCGGCACCAGACCTTGTTGCCGGCGCCCGAATAGACGATCTGATTGCACAGACTCTTTACCAGGGCGATGCCGCGACCAAAAGGTTGCTCATTGACTTCGCTCAGTGCGGTCTGGCCTTGCAGGCGATGGCTATAGTCGAAGCCGGGGCCGCTGTCGTTGATACTGATATCCAGCACCGCGCGAGATTCTTCCTGATGCAGCAGGAATGAAAGGTCGATACGTCCCTCGTGCAGCTTGGCGAGCCGCTCGGCGCGCTGCTGCAGGTAAAACTCAAAGCCGCCTATCCATTGCTTGGTGACCGAATCCAGACCCAGCAAACCGTGATCGAGCGCGTTGTTGAACAGTTCCGAAAGCACCAGAAACAGCGCGCCTTGATGTTCTTTCAGCGTTTGTACCTGCGTGATCAGGCCCAGCACGGCGGGCACCACGTCGATATAGCGCAATTCTTGTGCGTTGTAGGTCAGATCAAGTCGCCATTCCGCGAACTGGCTCTGGTTGATGGTCTTGGGCGCGGAAAAACGGAATTGGCGACGTCGGTCGATGGGCACCGCGACCATCAGACAGGAAATATCGTCGCGTCCCGGCTGGCCCTGCAAATGCGTTTCCACGCCCTGTAGCAGGAGTTTGAAGCGGCTGTCGCTATCCTGTGTTTTTCCCAGGATGCCGATGACGCCGTCGATCCCCAGCCGGGCGCCGGCAAGATCCTCGGCTTCGGTCAGTCCATCCGAACTCAGCACCAGATCGCCGGGTTCGTGAAACACCACCGTTTCCGACATGCCGGAAAACAGCTCATCCGGCAAGATACCCAGCGGCGGGTGGCGCGACGCCCAGCGCATGGCGACCTCGCCTTGCGTATTCAGGAAGAGGGTGTCGGGGTTGCCGCCGTTCCAGACTTCCACGGTCTGGTTGCGCACATCCACCGAAGCCAGTGTCGCGGCTACAAAACGGTCGGCTGGCAGAATCGCCTTGAGCTTGCGATTCAGTTCTTCTGCGATGGAAGGCAACGGAAAACCCTTCGCCGTCATGCTGTAGAAAGCCTGCGTCAAGGGCAGCGCGGAGAGCGCGGCGGCAAGGCCATGTCCGGCTGCGTCTGCGAGCAATACGTTCAGCACCTCGCCGGGTGCGCGCGCCGCACAAAGCAGGTCGCCGCTGAAGGTCTCCGCCGGCAGATTGAAACTGCGCACCATCTGATCGCGCAGTCCGGCGGCGTCGGTAAGCCGCGCCATGACGTGCGTACCTAAACGGGTCTGCTCCTCGGAATCTTCACGCCAGCGCGCCAACTCCTCGGCATAACCATGCACCTTGTTTTGCAGCGCGATCTGGCGCGCGTAGCTGTTGATCTTGGCTTGCAGCAACTGCGTCGAGGCCGGCTTGGCAAGATAATCGTCGCCGCCGGCTTCAAGTCCGCTGACGATGTCCTGCATCTGATCGACTGCCGAATGGAAAATGATCGGCGTCCACTTGTCGGCTGGCAGCGCGCGAATTTTTTTCACCGCGGCAATGCCATCCATGCCCGGCATCATGATGTTCATGAACACCAGATCGGGGACTTCGGCCTGAAAGGCTGCCACGGCACTTTCGCCATCGGCCGCAATGATGGTCTGATGGCCGAGCGGGTGCGCTACCGCCTGCAATTGCATGACGTTAGCGGGTGTGTCGTCGACGATAAGAATTTTCATGCTGAAAGCGGGGAGGGCTGCGCCATTTTCGGCTTCTGCCTGAGGTGGAGGATTAAGTTTTGGTGTTGGCTCGCCTGTACGCCTAGCCAGATTCGACGTTGCGTCAGCCAGTTACCGAGAACAGTTTGCCGAAGTTGGCGATTTCCAGAACCTGCTTGACCATGCCTTGCAAGCTGACCAGGGCGACCGACTTGCCTGCCGCCTCGGCTTTTTCGCGCAACAACAACAACATGCCCAGAGCCGAGCTGTCGAGGTAGTCCACATCCTGGAAGTCGATGACGATTGCCTGCACACCAGCCTCATCCAGCGCATGTTCGTAGGCGGTACGAAAATCGCGGTGGGAGTGGAAGTCAAAACGTCCATTCAGTTTCAATACCGCTTTGCCATCGGTCGTTACCGTATTAATTTGCATGTTTCACTCCGTTCATCTCTATTACCAACGCCATATCGGCGTGGCTGGCAAACTCTTTAGCCTGAATTCTTTTATCGCCGCCATACCGTAAACACTCACCAGGAGACCGTCATGGCCGCCATTCGCCAGGAAGATTTCATCCAATCCATCGCCGACGCCTTCCAGTTCATTTCCATCTATCACCCGCTCGATTTCATTCGCGCGATGACGGCGGCCTACGAGAAGGAAGAAGCGCCCGCCGCGCGCGATGCGATGGCGCAGATATTGATCAACTCGCGGATGTGCGCCGAAGGCCATCGGCCGATCTGTCAGGACACCGGCATGGCCGTCGTATTCCTGAAAATCGGCATGGCGGTGCGCTGGGAAGGCAATCCCGACATCACCGATCTGGTCAACCAAGGCGTGCGCCGCGCCTACCTGAATGCCGATAACCCGCTGCGCGCCTCGGTGCTGAGCGACCCGGCCGGCGCGCGCAAGAACACGCGCGACAACACGCCGGCGGTGATTTACATGGACCTGGTTCCCGGTGACACGGTTGACGGGAAAGTGGCGGCGAAGGGCGTCGGCTCCGAGAACAAGGCCCAGTTCACGGTGCTGAATCCATCCGATTCCATCGTCGATTGGGTGCTGTCGGTATTGCCGAAAATGGGCGCCGGCTGGTGCCCGCCGGGCATCCTTGGGCTAGGCATCGGCGGCACGCCGGAAAAAGCCTTGTTGATGGCGAAAGAAGCGCTGCTCGACCCGATCGACATCCAGGAACTGCGCGCACGCGGGGCGACGAATCGCATCGAAGAACTCAGGCTGGAATTGCTCGACAAGGTCAATGCGCTCGGCATCGGCGCGCAGGGACTGGGCGGCCTGACCACCGTGCTCGACGTCAAGATCAAGGATTTCCCGACCCACGCCGCCAGCTTGCCGGTCGGTCTGATTCCCAACTGCGCCGCCACCCGCCACATCCACTTCACGCTGGACGGCTCCGGTCCGGCGGTGTTCACGCCGCCGGCGCTGTCGGAATGGCCGGTAGTGGCCTGGGACGGCCCGGCCAGATCGCGCCGCGTCAATCTGGATACGCTTACCGCAGCGGACACTGCGACCTGGAAAGCCGGCGAACAACTGCTGCTTTCCGGCAAGCTGCTCACCGGTCGCGACGCCGCGCACAGAAAGCTGACCGATCTGGTGAAAAACGGTGAAGTGTTGCCGGTCGATTTCCACAACAAATTCATCTACTACGTCGGCCCGGTCGACCCGGTGCGCGATGAGGCGGTGGGCCCGGCCGGCCCCACCACGGCGACGCGGATGGACAAGTTCACCGACCTGATGCTGGGCGAACAGGTCGGCCTGCTCGGCATGATCGGCAAGTCGGAACGCGGCCCGGAGGCCATCGCCTCGATCAAGGCGCACGCCGGGGTGTACTGCATCGCAGTCGGCGGCGCGGCTTATCTGGTCGCCAAGGCGATCAAGCACGCGCGCGTGCTGGCCTTCCCGGAACTGGGCATGGAAGCGATCTACGAATTCGAGGTAGAGAACATGCCGGTGACCGTGGCGGTGGATAGCAGCGGCAATTCGGTGCATGACAGCGGCCCGCGCGAATGGCGCATGAAGATCGGCAAGATTCCGGTCAGAACAGTGCTGTAGCCGCTGCCGCGCAGCGGAATTTGGGATGACTAAAGAAAAATCACAGCCATTCCGATAACCCCTGCATGACACATCAATTCTCGCTGTGCGATCTATCCACCCTGGTGGTCGAACCCTCCGCCATGCAGAGCAAGCTGCTCAGCGTCGAACTGGCCAAAGCGGGTATCACTCACGTCAGTGTTGTGCACAGCGGTGGCGAAGCCCTTGCCCATCTGGTGAATAGTCCGTTCTCCCTGGTGGTGAGCGCTTTTCATCTGCCGGACATGACCGGTGCGGAACTCATCGGCGCCATGCGGGCCGATCGCGCCCTGGCCGACATTCCTTTCATCCTGGTTTCCAGCGAAAACCGCCACCAACTGCTCGACCCGGTTCGCCAATCAGGGGCTTCCGGCATCCTGCCAAAGCCGTTCAGCCAGGCGCAACTGGAAGTCGCTCTGCGCGCCGTACTGGATTTCCTCAACGTGGATGACAGCCTCGACGAAGCCGGTTTCGATCTCGATGCGCTACGCGTGATGGTGGTGGACGACAGCCCGATGGCGCGAAAATTCATGCGTCAGGTTCTTGCCAATCTGGGAGTGAAACACTTTCTGGAGGCGGAAAACGGCCGCGAGGCTGCGGAAATGCTGGCCGACAATGTCGTCGATCTGGTGGTGACCGACTACAACATGCCGGAAATGGACGGTCAGGCTCTGATCCGGTTCATCCGCACGCAAAGCTGGCAGAAAGAGGTGCCCGTGCTCATGGTCACCAGTGAAAACGACCAGAGCCGTCTGGCCGCCGTGCAGGAGCTGGGTGTGGTCGGCATGTGCGACAAGCCGTTCGAGCCCGCTACCGTGCGGGCCTTGCTGGGACGCTTGCTGGGCGGAAACTGAAGCCGGCACACGGCACCGAAGCCACTGTCCTCAGTGAGCGTCGCCGGCCGCGCTACGACTCCGCCGCACCCGCAAGGGGCACGCCGGATTCGTACGCGCTGAAGCGCTACGACTCCGCTGGCTTGGGCGGTTTTTTGTGGAATCTGCGGAACGGCTTCTTGGCCGGCGCGCCGCCAGCGGGGATTTCCGCGCCGCCTTCAACCGGGGCGCCTTCAGCCGCGCCGCCTTCAGCCTGAGGCGCGTCAGCCGGCTTCCGCTGTCCATTATTCGCCTGGCGCGGCATCTGACCACCACGGCCGCCGCCTCTGTTTTCGCCTCTCGGGGCGCCCTTGGGCCCGCCTCGGGGATTGCCCATCGGGCCGCCTCTGCCACCACCACCACCACCGCCACCGCCCTTGCCGGGCCCGGCCAGCGGATTCTGTTTTTCCTGCTGGCCTATGCGATTGCCGGGGGCGAGGGTGATTTCGAGCTCATGCAGCTCATCCCATTGTTCCTCGCTACGCTGGTTGTCGGGAATCGCCAGCAAGGCTTGCAGGCGGCTACGCGGGGAGGGGTTTTGCGGTTCGGTCATGGCGGCATTATCCCATTAGCGAGTCAGGACGAACATCGGTGCATCAACTTGTGATGCGACGGTAAATATCCGACACCTTGAACGGCAGTTGGCGCACATCGTCGAGGATGATGTAGCGGGCCGCGCCATACATGTGCGGCAGGTAATCGCGCGCTTCGCGGTCGATGGTAATGCAGAACGGATGCACCCCGGAGCGACGCGCTTCCAGCAGCGCCATGCGCGTATCTTCGATGCCGTACTGGCCGCGATAAACGTCGAAATAATCGTCCGGTCGGCCATCCGATAGCGTCACCAGCACCTTGGTACGCGCTTCTATCTTTTTCAGCAGGTCGGTGAGGTGGCGGATAGCAAAGCCCATGCGCGTGTATTCCTGCGCGCGTATGCCGGAAATGCGCGCTTTCACTTCTGCGTTGTAGGGCTCGTCGAATTCTTTGGCGCGGTACAGCTCGCAGCGTTTACGCGTGGTGCCGGAAAAACCGTAGATCGCGTAGCGGTCGCCCAGACGTTCCAACGCCTCGCATAGCAACACCAGCGCCTCGCGCTCGGCTTCGTTGATCCAGCCGCGGGTAGAACCGCTCATATCGACCATGAAGACGACGGCGATATTGCGCTCGGCGCGATGCTGGCGCACGAACAGGCGGTCGGACATCTCGCTGCCGTCGCGGGCATCGGCCAGCGCTTCCACCAGCGCGTCGATGTCGATTTCATCGCCATCGACCTGGCGTTTCAAGCGCCGGTTTTCGTCGCGCATGGCCTCGAAAGCGTGGCGCAGGTGTTTGACCAGACCGGCATGTTTATCCAGGGTCTCGCGGTAAAAACTGTCGTAGATCGGCGGTACATCCTTCTCGCGCATCACGCACCAGTTCTTGCGGTAATGCTGCCGGCCCATGTCCCACTCGGGATAAAACAGCGCGCCTTCCTCGTGATACGTACCCTGCCAGACCGCATCCGGGTCGGCCTGCACATCGTGCAACAGGCTGGCGTCGTACTCGCCATCGCCGGCTGGTACCAGGTATTCGGGTGGAATCCCGCCGAAATCGAGGAACACCGAGGCCATCAATTGCTTCACATCCTCAGGCGGCGCAATCGGCGCGCCGTCGAGGGTGAGTTCCATATCCATGCGGCCTTCGTCGTCGTTGATTTCGGCCTCGAATTCCCCCGGATTCCGCTCTGCTGCATCCGGACTACTGGGCTTATGGCGTTGATGTTCTTCCAGCAACTCCGCCAGCTTGACGCGCAACCGCGCCTTTTCCTTCTCCTGCCGCGCGGCGAAGGCAGCGGCGACGGCATCCGGGCGCAGTTCACCCTGGAAACACCACGGCGCGAAATCGGGCAGAAGGTAGGCGTCGCCGAGCAATTTCACGCTGTCTTCGATGCTCGCATCGCGGTCGCCCAGCCGTTGCGCGAAACCTTCCCAACCCGCCGGCAGACCTTCGCCCAGCGCGTTTTTCAGTCGCTCCATTTCACGATGCAAACCGGGCAATTCACGCGCGATGCAGGCGCTCAAACGCAGCGTTTCCAGCGCATGCAATTGGCTCAGAGCGCGGGCCGGATCGGGAAAGCCTGCGCAACACGCCGCCAGATCGACGCGAGTATCACCAAAACGAAAAGTGCCGAAGCGGGTTTGCGCCCACAGCATCGCCACCATCGCCTTGGCCAGCTTGAAGTTGTCGTCCATGTTGGGCAGCCGGGCGATGACCGCCGGCAGGTGCAGCTTCTCGGTATTGGTGTGGATGGATTCGGCCTGCGCAAGCGTCAACTTGCGACCGGAAAGCCCGCGCACGAAGGTGCCCAGCACGCCGGCAACCTCGTCGAACATCACGCCGGCGGTCAACTCAAGCTGTTTGCCAGTCGAATTCGTGGCGAAGTTTTCAACCTGCTCGATGGCCTGCAAGGCGGTGCGCAAGCCGAGCTGGTCATAGGCGTCGCAGGCGTAAACCGCCCAGGCTTCCACTTGGCGCGCGCCCATGCGGGCAAGCAATTTCGGCGCGCGCTTGCCGAACTGCCAGCCGAGTTCCAGATGCGTACTGGCGATGCGCTTGATCCAGGACAGGATGAAATCGCAATCCTGCTCAGACATTTCCGCCAGTTCAGCGGCGAGAACTTCTATCTTGTGGTGCGTCAACTCGGCTTCCAGCCATTCGCCGAGCAGGTCATGGAGTTCGTCGGCGCTGCGGGAATTGGCGCTCATTGGACGTGAATTACCAGCGCGTCAGCACCGGGTATTGGGTAATCAACGGGTCAGGCGTCAGGATGACCATCTGGTTGGCGATGGCCTGGCAGATCAGCATGCGGTCAAAGGGGTCTTGATGAATGGGCGGCAAGCGGGGAAGCATAAAACTGTCTTCCTCGCGCAATGCCAACACCTCAATGCCGTGGCGGCGACGCGCTTCGGGAATGAATTCCGCGGGCGGCATATCGTTCGACAAACGCAGTTTTCCGCTGCGATGTTTGATGGAAATTTCCCAGGCAGAGGCGACCGACAGATAGACCTCGTTGCCTGGGTTTTCATACAACAGCCGCATGCCTTTGGATAACTTGCGCGGCGCGGTGGCCAACCAGATAAACGCACAGGTATCGATCAGGAGCTTCACTTCTTGTAACCCGGTGTTGGCTCCGCTGCACCAGTTCTTGGCACGCCGGTTCCGTAAGTCGCCAGAGGCGACAACGGCTCCGCTGCCTTCATATATTCGGCATCGGCGGCAAAGCCATCCATGAACGGATCGGGCAGCTCGCCATTGAATGCCTTGAGCAATTCGTCTGGCAGCGGCTCAAAAAAACTGGCCGGGATTTCATAACCTTCTTCGTAAGGCCCCAGCCCCACCGGGCGCGGCTCTTTACGAGCCTGACGCAGCGGCACGATCTCCGCCACCGGCACGTTGCGACGGCAAATCTGCACGGTCTCGCCCGCCTCAACGGCCGCGATGTATTCGGAAAGCTTGGCCTTGGCTTCGTGGATATTGATGTTCAACATGACGCACTCCTGTCTATGTACTTGACCAAGTATAGGATCAAGTTAGAAGTCAGAGCAACAACGAAAACCCCGTGTAACACCGGATGTGCTGAGCCTGCGAAGCGCATCGCCTTTGCTCACCGGCATCCTGCGAGCTAACGCGCCGTAGGATGGGTTGAGCGTAGCGAAACCCATCATTCACCGGTGCCGTGTCTGCGATGGGTTTCGCAAGCTCAACCCATCCTACCGCACCACCGCCACCGGGAAATCCTGCACCGTATTCGGCTTGGTCGTGGTCGGGGTTTGCTGGTTGCGGGTGAGTTGTTTGACGCGGTCGGCCAGCCAGGTGTCGAGTTCGTTGATGGTCACCGCGCCATCCTGGGTGTAATCCGCGCGGCCAGAGAGGCCTTCCACCAGCGCCTTGGTGAACGCGCCGTTGTTCCATTCGCTGTTTTCCAGCGAGAACTGGCGGCCGGTGGAGGAGGCGAATACCACGACGCCGTTTTCGGCGGCGGTGAGGTCGTTGATCACCGCTGTGATGTCCGCTACGCCGCGCCTGGCGCCCATGATGTTGCCGGAGTGGCAGGTGTCGATGAATGCCAGTGTCTTGCCGGGCAGGCTGGACAGCGTTTTCTTCACCTCGAAGTAGGGCACGGCGGTGCGGCGCAGGCGGTCCGGGTTGGCGTCGCGCGGCAGAAAGTAATAATCGCCGTCGGCGTCGTTCACCCCGTGGCCGGCCAGGAACAGCACGCCGACATCTTTGGCGGTGACTTGGCTGCGCAACCAGTCCAGGCCATCCAGCACCTGTTCCGCGCTGGCGTTGGGCAGCACCTTGGTGATGACTTCCTTGTACAAGGCCGACTGTTGTTTGAAAGCGGCGGCGAAGTCCTGCGCGTCCTTGGCGGCGTAGGCCAGTTTCAGCGCCTTGTCGGCATAGTCCGACACGCCCACGGCCAGCACATACAAACGCGGTTTGGCGACGAATTCCTGCACTTTGCGTCCGGCAAAAACCAGCCGCGCGCGCACGGCGACGCTGGCGCCGTTCTTGTTCTCGGCGATCAGCGCGAGTTCCAGATCGCGTTCCGGCAGGGTGATTTCCAAACGCTGCTCGCCCGCCACCCGGGCCGGTTGCAAACCACGTTGCAGTTCAATCGGGCGGCCATCCACCAGCACCTTGACGCCGGTAAACGGCGCATCGGCCGGGCTGCGCACGCTGTAGCGCAACACCTGCTTGCCGGTCTCGAAGCGGTCGCCGTCCTGATGCGACAACAGGCTGACCACCGGCGGCAACACTTCCGCGATGCTGGCCTGCTGCGTGCGCTGGCCGCTGCCTTTTCCGCTCTCGGCATTGGCCAGGCGCAGCGCCTCGGCTTCGTTCTGCGTCTGCAACACCTTGGCCAGCACGTCCGGGCGATAAAAACGGTCGCGGAAACGGCCAGCCGGGAAGAAATCCGCCGCCGCGTCCTTGCCATTGTTGACATGCCAGCCGATCAAATCCTCCGCGCCGGGGCTGGCGTCGTAATAGCCGGCGGGCGTCCACAACACCCAGCGCTTCTGATCCGGATGCGGGTAGAACGCCAGTTGCTCCGCGCCGTCCGTGGCACGATGCCAGCGGATGGTGCCGTCGGCATAAGCCGCCACCACCCAACGGCCGTCGCGCGAGACGTTGACGGCCCAGACGACGCCGGGCACGGGCTGCTGCCAGGTTTCGTTATCGTTGCGGTCGAAGGCGCGCAGGTACCTCCCCGTGCCCAGGACGAAGCCTGGGGCTTCGCCCTCCACGTCCGGCAACAGTGCCAGGCTGCGGGATATCTCGTACTGCTCCAGCTTGAGCGGCTGGCCGTTGAGTTTGGGGGCGGGGGTGTTTTCCCAGTCGCTGACTGCCAGGCCGGGGGCGGTGAGACGCGGGGCGGAAAGACCCGGCGTGTCGGCGGCGAGGAAGGTGCGGGCCTGGCTATCGAACACCGCCGGGGTCTTGCCGAATAGCTCATAGCCGAAGCGCACCTGGGCGGCATCCGCAGAGAGGGTGAAGCCTGCGTGGTTGTCACGGAAATCCGCAACCGCCGGGGCGTGGAACAGGGTGCGTTTCTTCGTTGCATTCCCCGCCGCAGTCACCACGCCCCACTCGGGTGCGCCGCTGGCAAAGGCCAGCCGGTGGGGGGCGCCAGACCCGGGCAGGGGGAGCAAGTCCATGATCGTGTCGCTCGCCACCGGCCAGTCCACCGGCTTGCCGGCCTGGCGCGCGTCCACCGCCCAGCGGCGGATGAAGCTCTGCCAGCGTCCCTCGAACTGGCGCTGTGCCGCCCCCGCCGCAAACAGACTAGCGCCGTCGCGCGACCAGGCAACGCTGGGCAGATTGCCGTTCACCCCCGCCGACTCCGGGGTGTACAGCAGGCTCAAGTCGTCGCCATCCAGCACGTTGACGGCGGCCGTGTCGTTAAAGCCCACGGCGATGCGCCGCCCGTCCGGAGAAAAACGTGCGGCATAGGGCTGTTTCCCGCCGGGGGCGGGCTGTTTGGCCAGCAGGCTGAGGTTCTCGCCATCCCAGCGGTACAGACGCACCTGGCCGTCCAAACTGGTGGTCACCAGGCGCTGTCCATCCGGGCGGAAATCGACGCTGTAGCTGTAGCTGTCGCTGCCATAGTCGCGGTCTTCACCCAGCAGGCGGCCATCGGCGACGGCGAACAGGCGCAGGCCGTTGTCGCCGCCCAAGCTGGCCGCGAGAGTGCGGCCATCGGGGGAGAAAACGAGGTGCAGGATCACATTGGGCAGCCCGCTGAGTCTGCGCAGCAGACGGCCGCTGGCGCGGTCGAACAGGTAGATGTGCCCCTCTTTGTCCCAACTTCCTGTCCCCCCCCCCAGCGCCACTGTCTGCCCATCCGGACTCATCGCCACCGCATAAAGCTTGCCCTCGTTACCGGCGCCGATCGGCGGGCGCAGCGTGGCGAGCAACTTGCCATGGCTCTTCCCATCCGCCAGATCCCACACCCGCGCGGTCTTGTCGGGCGAGGCGGTAACCAGCCAGCGCCCGGCGGCGTCGCTGGCGATGCGCTTGATCATGGCGGTGTGCTCGCCGGGGTCGATGCGCAGCATGGGCGCGGTGGGCGGCTCACCGGCTGTGGCAGTTAAAGACAGCCCGCCGAGCAGCCCACCGAGCAGCAGGCAAAACAGCGGGGCAAGCAACAGCGCAAACAAGCGCGGCAAGAACGTCAACGGTAAGCGGTGCATGGTTTTCTCCCAGGAATGTCGCCGCATTGTCGCTAAAGTTTGTGGCGGTTCAAACCCTGGCGGGTGCATCGTTCTCGGCGCGTTGATGGGCACGCTGCACCAGTTCTCGGCACGCCGGATGCCTAAGCGGCAAAACCCGCCGCCAAGGCATCCGCTGCGCTTTGCCCATCCTACAAACTACAAACCACGCGCGGCTGCTCTGGGCCAGGCTTAATTCACTGGTGCGAGTTCAAAGAGAATCTCTTCGACGTAACATAATGTGCATAGGAAACAGGAGGTATTCTGTTGCAAATCAATGTTATGGATGCTTTTTGCCAGGTTTTGCAGCGTAATTTCGTCTTTGTTTGATCCGCTGCCCAAATTCCACTGTGACTGGAGAACTGCAATGAACGAACGTATCACGATGGACCCGGCCATTTGCCACGGGAAACCCTGCATCCGCGGCTTGCGCTACCCGGTCGAGGGCGTGCTGGAATGGCTGGCGGCAGGCATGAGTACCGAGGAAATTCTGGCCGACTACGAGGATCTGGAACGTGAAGACATCCTCGCTGTGTTGTCCTACGCCGCTCGTCTGGCGCATGTAAAACAAATGGAGCGACTGGCGGCATGAGATTCCTGGTCGATGCGCAGTTGCCATGACGCATGGCGCATGGCGCTTTGGCTCTCCGAGACCGGGCATGACGCGAAGCACACGCTGGATTTGCCAGCGGGCAATCGTACGCCGGATGCCGAAGTGATTGCTTGCGCCAGTCGTGAGCAGCGTATCGTGGTGACCAAGGATGATGATTTCGTGCAGTCGTTTCTGCTTGCTGGGCAGCCATCCAGCCTGCTTCTGGTCGCCACGGGAAACATCGCCAATGCCGAATTGGAAATGCTGGTGCGGCGGAATTTCGCACGCATCGAGGCGGCGTTTGGCATGCATCGCTTCGTGGAACTCAATCGAGATGCCTTGGTGATACACGAATAGCTACGTAGGGCGCAAAACCTGCGGGCATTGCGCCGAATGTTCATCTGCTCGCACCTGTGATGGTGCAATGCGCTGCGCTTATTGCACCCTACCGCGCTATGCCGCCAACAACTCCGGCGCACGTTCCACTGGTGGCGCAGGACGCTGTTCGGTCATCCACAAGTCATGGTCCATCTGCATGCCGAGCCAGATTTCAGCGCGACCGCCGCGTTCAGGACCGAGCCAGGATTCGATGCGCAGCGCCATTTCCGGAGATATACCGGCGTGTTCGTTGAGGATGCGTGACAGCGCGGTGCGGGTGATGCCCAGTTGCCTTGCCGCGTCGGTTACGGTCAGCCCCAAGGCCGGGAGTATGTCTTCGCGCAGCGTCGCGCCGGGGTGCGGGGGATTGAACATGCGGCTCATCGCTTGCTCCTAGTGGTAGTCCTGATAATCAACCAAAACGGCATCGGCCCCTTCGAATGCGAATGTGATACGCCAATTGCCATTCACCATGATTGACCATTGGCCTTTCAGATTGCCTGTCAGCGGATGCAGCCGCCAACCTGGAATGTTCATGTCATCCGGTTGTTTTGCCCGATCGAGATGCTTCAATTGGCGGCCGAGGCGAGCGGCGTGGTCGGGCTGTATGCCTGCCTTGCTGCCGGTCTCGAAAAAGGCTTTGATGCCGCGATGCCTGAAGCTCTTGATCATGCGTGTAGTGTAGCTTAACGGAGTGACGTGGATGGCCCGCGCTCAGAACAACGACGAAGACAACTCCTGGATCGCCGCCAGCATGTCGCCGTCGTCCGTCACCGCTTGCGCCACCGCGCTGCGGCAGGCGGTAACCGGGTCGATGCCGCCCTTGATGAGTTTGCCGGCGTGCACCAACAAACGCGTGGATGCGCCTTCTTCCAGGCCGCTGCCTTTCAGGTTGCGGGTCATCTGGGCGAACTTGACCAGTTTTTCCGCCAGGGCGGCATCGACGCCGGATTCGGTGGCGACGATCTTGCGTTCCAGTTCGGCTGCCGGGTAGTCGAATTCCAGCGCGACGAAACGTTGCCGGGTCGATTGTTTGAGGTCTTTCAGCACGCTCTGGTAGCCGGGGTTGTAGGAAATGGCGAGGCAGAAGTCGTCGGAGGCTTCCAGCAACTGGCCGAGTTTTTCCATCGGCAAGGTGCGGCGGTCGTCGGCCAGCGGGTGGATGACGACCATGGTGTCTTTGCGCGCTTCGACGACCTCATCCAGATAACAGATGCCGCCGACGCGCACCGCGCGGGTGAGCGGGCCATCGACCCAGACGGTTTCGCCGCCCTTGACCAGATAGCGGCCGACCAGGTCGGAGGCGGTGAGGTCGTCATGGCAGGAGACGGTGATCAACGGCCGCCGCAGCCGCCAGGCCATGTATTCCATGAAGCGGGTCTTGCCGCAGCCGGTCGGGCCTTTCAGCAGGATCGGCAGTTTGTGTTTGTAGGCCGCTTCGAAGATGGCGATTTCATTGCCGACCGCTTCGTAATACGGCTCTTTCTGGATGTAGTGTTCTTCGGGGACGAGGGTGTGGGCGTTCAAGAGAGGACTCCGGTAAAGGGGGGTGGTTCGGCCCGCGGTCTGGCGTGCCAGTTTCGCGGGCAAATAATCGCGCGTGGTGTTGTAGCCGGAGTCGAACAGGCTGTTCTTTTGCCCCGGCGTCATGCGGAACTCCAGCGGCGACATGCCTTCCGTCTCGATCAGCACGGTATTCAGCCAGAGCGCGTCGGTCATGTATTCGCGCGACAGCGTGCTCATGAAGGTGCGCATCAGCATGAACAGGTAATCCGCCACCGGCAGGATGCGTCGCGAAAAATGTTCCGCCGCGACCCGGTTGTCGCGCAGGCGGAAGCAGAACACCGGCGTGCGGTCACCCGCCCAGTCGCGGAACAAGCTCTCCTCGGCGATGATGCTGCCGTCCACCATCACATGCCGACCATGATGGTGGAACTGAAACAGCAGCGGGATCGAGATGGAATAGAGCACCGCCCGCGCCACCGACATATCCGGCGTGTTCTTGCGGTTGAAGATGACGGGCTGACCGGAACGCACATCGGTCGCCACAACATGCAGATCGACTTCGCAATCTTTGAAACAGGCGCCGTCGATTTCCCCCGCCAGCCAGCGCTCGAATCGCTTGCCGTTCGACAAGCCGCCGTGCAGCAGCAGATTGAGCAGCGAATAGCCGCGAAACTGGCTGAAATCGACATCGCGGAAGAGCTGCCGCATGGTTTCCGGTGTCTTGCCGAATGCCGCCAGCGCCGCCACCACGCTGCCGCCGGAGACGCCGACGATGTGCCGGTAACCGTAATTCATGTCGCGCAGCGCGGTCATCACGCCGACATGCGCCGGCAAGCGGGTGCCGCCGCCGGCGAGGACCGGCACGATGTATTGGGACGCAGGGGAATTCAATTCAACGGCTCCAGACGATTTCTCGGCCGGCGCATTATCGACGCGAACGCGCGCCTTTGCGCCCCGCGTCGGCGGCGTCCGATGCGGGAACTCCGTCCAGGTCCGGAGTTCCCGCGCGACGCTCAGCGGTTACGTCCGCCACCGCTTCCCGGCCCCGGGCCCATGCCGCCGCCCATGGCCGGCGGGGTTTCCGGGACTGTTACGCCAAGTTGCTGGGCGCGTTCCTGCATGCGTTCGTGTTGTTCCGCGCGGATCTGCGCTTTTTCCTCGGCGGTTTTCGCGGCGCGCAGTTTGGCGCGGTGCACGGCGCGATCTTTCGGCGTCATCAACTGGCTGCCGTAGACCTGCTCTTTCGCAGGCGCGACTGCCGGCTCGGCGGCCAGGGCCAGGCCGATGGAAAGCGCCAGGGCGCCACTCAGCGCGGACAGAGTCAAAGTTCTTTTCAACATGATTGCCTCCTTGTTCAGGTGAGTTAAAAGTTCATCGCTACTCGCGACGATTCCATTACAGCAGGTAGATGTAACCGGTCCGTTTCGCGAATGTATTTATTTGTAAGCCGCGCCGACGATCACCCCCACGCCAGCATCGCGCGCAAGCCGCCTTCGTTGCGGTTTTCCAGGCTCAGCCGGGCGCCGTGCAGTTGCGCGATGCGGGCGACGATGGCGAGCCCCAGGCCGTTGCCTGCCTGGGTGACTTCGTTGCCGCGATAGAAACGCTCGGACAGACGCGGCAGTTCTGCTGCCGGCACGCCCGGGCCGTTGTCTTCCACCCACAGGCGCGGGACGCCATTTTCCTGGCTCACGCCTAGCGTGATGCGGTCATCCGGCGGGCTGTAGCGCAGGGCGTTGTCGAGCAGGTTGCGCACGGCCACACGCAGGAGGTCGGGGTCGCCGGAAATCGTGACGTTTGCCACGGACTCCACACGCACCCGTGTTGTGTCCAGATAAAGGTCTTCCACCACCTGGCGGGCGAATTCGGCGAGTTCGATCGGCTGCGCGGCGGGCAGGCCGGCCAGGGGGTCGAGGCGGGCCAGGCGGAGTAGCTGTTCGACCAGACGGGTAGCGCGCCGGGTGCCGGCAAGCACCTGTTCGATGGCGTGCGCGCGGGCGTCCTCGTTGTGGCTGGCAAGTGCGACCTGCGCCTGGATCTGGATGGCGGCGAGCGGGGTGCGCAGTTCATGCGCGGCGTCGGCGGTGAAGCGGCGTTCGCTGTCGAGGGCATGATCGAGGCGTTCGAGCAGGCTGTTCAGGGCGGTTGCCAGCGGTAGCACTTCGCGCGGCAAGCCGGCGCATTCCACCGGCGTCAGGTTGGCTGCGGTGCGGCTGGCCATCTTGCCGGCCAGGTCGTCGAGCGGACGCAGGGCGCGTCCCAGCACCAGGTAGATCAGGCCGCCGAGCAAGGGCAGCACCAGAATGACCGGAAACGCGAGGTGCGAGGCGACGTCGCGCGCCAGTTCGTCGCGGATGCTCAGGGATTGCGCGACTTCCACACGCAGGCCGCTGTTCTCGCTGACCAGTACGCGCCAGCCCTGGCCATCGGCGTGAATATCGGCATAGCCGTGGGTGCTGTTCGGAATGGCGGGCGGCGGCGTGGTGGAGGCGAGCAGGACTCGGCCCTGCCGGTTGCGAATGCGAAACGCGAGTTTCTGTTCGTAGGGGTGCAGTTCCCGTTCGTCGTGCGCCTCGAAGCTGGCGATATGGCTCTCCGCCTCATCGATCAGTTCGTGCCGGGTCTGCGCCAGCAGCAAATGCGCCGATTGCGCCAGTTGGGCATCCAGCATTTCCTCGGCTTCGTGACGGGCGTCGCGGTAGCTCCATCCAGCGGCGGCCAGCCAGATCGATGCGGTGACGGCCAGCAGCATGGCGAGAAGACGCGCGCGCAGCGAGTTCACGGTGACTCTCCCAGCACATAACCCAGGCCGCGCACGGTGCGGATCATGTCCGCGCCGATCTTCTTGCGCAGGTGATGGATATAGACCTCGACGGTGTTGCTTTCCACTTCCTCGCCCCAGGCATACAGGCCGCCTTCCAGCTCCTGGCGCGAGCGGATATGGCCCGGGTGAGTGATGAGGTCGTGCAGCAGCGCATATTCCCGCGCCGACAGCGTGATAGTCGCATCGGCCAGAGTGACGCGCCGCGCCGCCGGGTCCAGGGCCAGATCGCCATGCCGCAGCAGCGGCGCCGCAGACCCCGAGGCGCGGCGCAGCAGGGCGCGCAGGCGAGCGTGCAGTTCCGCCAGTTCGAACGGTTTCAGCAGGTAGTCGTCGGCGCCGGCATCGAGGCCGGCCACCTTGTCGGCAGTGGTGTCGCGCGCGGTGAGGATGAGCACCGGGGTACGCTTGCCGTGTGCGCGCACTTCCTTGAGCACGGCCAGGCCATCGCGCCGCGGCAGGCCCAGATCCAGCACGCAGGCGTCGTAGTCCTCGGCCAGCCAGGCCAGGCGCGCCGCCTCGCCGTCGCGCGCCCAGTCCACGCCATAACCGTCCAGCATCAGCCCGGCGCGCAGGCCATCGCCGAGCAGGGCGTCGTCTTCAACCAGCAGGATGCGCATCGCTACTCCTTTATCTAGCAGCCGACGGATTCCAAAATCCGGCAGCCTGCTAGGTGCATTGAACGACACAAGTCAGCACGTTAGCCAGCCCGCGCGCTCACTTCACCTCGGAATCCGCATCGCCGCATCCTCGTAGGCGCCGGCTTCGGCATCCAGATGGCAGGCGGTGCAGTTGGCTTTGCTCTTCACCTTGGGGTTTTTCCAGTCGGCGGCGGCAATCTCGCGGTGTTTCTTGAGCCAGTACGGCGTTTCCGTGATGCGCAGCGGCGTGGCGTTCGCCGGCACGGAACGATTGATCTTCCAGGCGGCTTCGGTGGCGCCCTGTTCGGCGGCGTTGGGCACGGCGTAGGCGAGCAATTCGGCCAACGTGGCGGCGTCCAGGCCGAGATCGTCGCCGAAGTGGCGATCCTGTTGCGCCATCAGGCTGCGCCAGGAACGCGCCGGCAGCAGGCTGGGATGGAAAGCCTGGTGGCAACTGCCGCACTCCTCTTGCCAGAGGGCGCTCGCGGGCAGTTTCTTGCCGACGAAGGCGATGCCCGAGTCGGCGATGCGGTAGTGGAACCACCAGGCGGCAAATCCGGCCACGGCGATCAGCAACAGGCCGGCGACCAGGAAGTGGGGACGCGCGGCGGGCGTAGCGGATTCGGCCTGTTTCCTGCCGGTCAGCATCGAACGCGCCAGGTTCTCGCGGTGCAGCCAGCTTTCCAGCGCGACGCCGGCCAGGTGGCCGAACACCACCAGGAGCATCAGGCTGGCGAGGATTTCATGGCCTTGCTTGATCGCCTGGCCGACCGCGTAGCCGAACAGGCCGGCCGCCGCGCCATGCTGTTCTTCGCCGCCTTGCACGAACAGGCCGGAGAGTCCCACCAGCAGGCCCAGCCCGAGTAGAAGAAACACCGCCTGGCTGCCCGCCGGGTTGTGGCCGAGATGGCGTGCCGCGCTGCCCGTAATGGCTTGGCGCAGATAAGCCAGACCGGCGCGGGGGCCGTAAAGGAAAGTGGAAAAGCGCGCGTAGCGGCTGCCGGCCAGGCCCCAGACCAGACGGAAGCCGATCAGACCGAGCATGAGATAGCCGAGGAAGATGTGCAGTGACAGCCATGCGTCGGATTCGGCCGTCAGCCAGGCGCCGACAAAGCTGGCGGCGAACAGCCAGTGGAAGAGCCGCAGGGGCAGGTCCCAGATCAGAATGGATTTCATGTGCGCCTCTTGGGTAAGCACTAGCCGGTACCGCCCATGCCGGTGCCTCCGCTGACGGCGAGGATGGATGGGCGGGACATGTGGATTCCTTGTTGCGACTCGCTTCAGCGCGGAATGCGCACGCGGTCTTCCTCGAAGTCACCCTTGTCCGCGCCGGGGTGGCAGGCGGCGCAGTTGGCCGGGCTCTTGATCGCGGCGCGTTTCCAGGTGGCGGCGGCCAGTTCGTCGTGCTTGCGCTGGAACCAGGTCGTCTCGGTGATGCGCAGCGGGGCGCTGGGCGCGCGCCAGCGGTTGGAGGCGTTGTTCACCAGAAACGCGGTGATCTCGCGGTTTTCCGGCGCGGTGAGCGAGGCATCCGTGCCGAAGTGTTTGTCCAGGCCGCCCATCATCTTGCGCCAGGATTCGGCAGGTAACAGACCGGGCGCGAAGGCCATGTGGCAGGCGCCGCATTCCTGCTTCCACAACTTATTCGACTGGCTGGGGAGCACCGGTTTGCCGCGATTTTCACCGCCGTATTTATCGGAATCGGCAAGCGCCGTCGTGCTGCCGAAGGCCAGGCTGAGGATCAGGATGAACAGGGGTTTCATGGGGTGACTCCTTTATTTGACGCTTATTTAACGGCGGCCAGCCAGGTGACGAAATCGCCTTTTTCTTTGGCGGTGCAAACGCGTTGCAGGACATCGTTGCAGTTGCGCTTGAACCACTTTTCCACCTTGGCCGGGTCGCTCAGACGCTGCGCGTTGGCGACCGGGGCCAGCGCTTCGATGGCCTTGCCGGTCTTGGCATGTTTGCCGGCGCTCTTGGGGTTGTCCGTGTGGCAGGTGGCGCAACTCATATCGCCGTTCTTCGCATGGAAGAATTTCTCGCCACGCTGCGCGGAGAAGTCGCGGAACCCCGCGTCTTCCTTCACCGCAGCAGCGCGGTAGCTGTCGAGCAGGGAGGCCGTGATGCCAGGTTGTGCCAGTGCAGGCTGGGCAGCGCCGGCGAGGAGGGCGGTAACGGCGAGGCGGGTGGTAACGTCGAAGAGGGTGGTAACGTCGAAGAACGAAGAGATTCGGGACATGGTCGCTTCCTTTGCGGAGAGGGAATGCGGCCCATTCTTGCCATGCGCCTTAAAACAACCTTAATTTGTCCTGATTAGCAAGCTGCCTCAGTTAAGCACCGCCAGCCAAAAAGGCAGTTTGAGTGTGGAGGCGGCAAAGGGTTGCCGCCCTACGATTTCGGCTGACACCCCTCGTAGGTCGGCAATCCTTTGCCGACTATCCTTCTCGCGGCGGGGTTTGCCGCCCGATTTCCATGCTGGCTGGTGTCTCGCAAGCCGACATGCGAACAGATAAGCTTGCCGCCCCGATTTCTGCCGCGCCCAGTCTGATGACCTACACGCATATTCTTCAGCCGCATCCCGCTTCCCGCGCGGGTGGTGTTGATGCAATCCAGGTTGAAATCGTTGTTTTGCCGGCCGGTGCGTTAAGGCTGGCGTATGTTTTGACAGGTGATCTGGCCGGCATGCGCATTCCCGAAGCCCAAGCTGCCAGCCGTGTCGACGGCCTTTGGCAGCACAGTTGTTTCGAGGTGTTCGTCGGCACGACGAACGGCCCGGCCTATCGCGAATTCAATTTCTCGCCGTCCGGCCAGTGGCAGGCCTATGCCTTCACGGTCTATCGCGTCGGCGATTTGCTGGCGTCGGCCACCAACCCGGCTATCGAATGCCTGATCGAACCCGGCTGTCTTACGCTGCACGCCACGCTCCAGCCCGATGACCTGCCGCGCGGCGCGGGTTTATCTTCGCCGCTGCGCCTCGGCTTGACCGCCGTGGTGGAAACGACGGATGGCGCCCTCAGTTATTGGGCCTTGCGGCACGCGCCCGGCAAGCCCGACTTCCATCATCCCGACACCTTTGCTTTGGAAATCAACTCATGAATTTCGGACTCGACCGCCTGCTTGCCGAACCCGATCTGCGCCGCCCGCTCGCCGGCCGTCGCGTAGCACTCTTGGCGCATCCCGCCTCAGTAACCGCCGACCTGACACATGCCCTCGACGCCCTCGCTGCGCTGCCGGACATCCGCCTGACCGCCGCTTTCGGCCCGCAACACGGCCTGCGCGGCGACAAGCAGGACAACATGATGGAGTCGCCGGATTTCCTCGACCCGCAATTGGGCATCCCGATCTTCAGCCTGTACGGCGCAGTGCGCCGCCCGACGCCGGCGATGATGGACAGCTTCGACGTGCTGCTGGTCGATCTGCAAGACCTCGGCTGCCGCATCTACACCTTCATCACCACGCTGCGTTACGTGCTGGAAGAAGCCGCCCGAGGTGACAAAAAATCGGGCAAAACAGTCATCGTGCTCGATCGCCCCAATCCGGCCGGCCGCCCGGTCGAAGGCCTGACCTTGCTGCCCGGCTGGGAGAGCTTCGTCGGCGCCGGGGCTATGCCGATGCGGCACGGCCTGACGCTGGGCGAAATGGGGCACTGGTTCGTGCGCACGCTGGAGCTGGATGTCGATTACCAGGTCATCGCGATGCAAGGCTGGCAACCCGACGCCGCGCCGGGCTTCGGCTGGCCGCTGGGTGAGCGAAGCTGGATCAACCCCAGCCCGAACGCGCCCAACCTGAGCATGGCGCGCTGCTACGCCGGCACCGTGCTGCTGGAAGGCACGACACTTTCCGAAGGACGCGGCACGACGCGGCCGCTGGAACTATTCGGCGCGCCCAATATCGAGCCGCGCCAGATCATGGCCAAGATGGCGCAACTCGCGCCCGACTGGCTGGCCGGCTGCCGCCTGCGCGAATGCTGGTTCGAACCGACCTTCCACAAACACGCCGGCACGTTGTGCGCCGGCATCCAGATTCATGTCGAAGACGGCAGTTACGACCACGCCGCCTTCCGGCCCTGGCGCGTGCAGGCGCTGGCGTTCAAAGCCCTGCGCCTGTTGCAGCCGGACTACCCGCTCTGGCGCGACTTCGCCTACGAATACGAACACGACCGTTTGGCGATTGATTTGATCAACGGCGGCGAAGGGTTGCGGTTATGGGTCGATGACGCCAATGCCAGCGCGGCCGACCTGGATGCGCTGACCAAGCCGGATGAAGCTGCCTGGCGGCAACAATGCGAGGACGTGTTGCTGTATCGCTGAGTTTGTAGTTTGTAGGGCGGAAAAGCGAAGCGCCTTCCGCCAACGCTCGGTGCATACGGCGGAAGGCGCTGCGCTTTTCCGCCCTACGCGATCTACGCGAGCTGGCCCAGGCCGCGCGAGGCGAAGGTAGGAGCGTCCGCTTGCGGCGCGATTCGACCCCTACCCGGCAGCCCGCGTAGGGCGGAAAAGCGAAGCGCACCCGCAAGGGGTACGCCGGATTCGTAAGCTGCTAAAGCAGCAACGACTCCGCTGCCTTCCGCCGAATGAACGCCGGCAACTCAACCACCCCGTTCCCCGGCAGCCACTTCGATCACACCCTGCCCAGCCCAATCCGGGGCATACGCACCCTGTGCGACACAGCGGTGAAACGAGGAATACGGCCAATCCGCCACGCAATTCACCAAGCCATGTTTCACCGGGTTGATGTGGACGTAATCCACATGTGCCGCGTAGTCCCGCTCGTCACGGATCGTGTGTTCCCAGAATCGCCGTTGCCAAATGCCGCGCTCGCCCTTGGCGGTGCGGACTGGAGATAGGCTTTCGGTCTTCGGTATGGACTTGGCGAAGGCGATCTTGATTGCCTTCCAGCGTGCCGAGTAGTCGGTGTCATCAGGTGGCAGCGTCCAGACGGCATGCATGTGGTCGGGCAACACGACCCATGCGTCGATATGAAACGGACGCGCGGAGCGTACTTTTCTGATGGCGTCGCGGAGCGCATCGACCTGGCTGACCAGCAAGGTATTGCTGCGTTCGAGCAGGTTGACCGTAAAGAAGTAGGTTCCGCCGGGAACCCGGTTGCGGCGGTAGTCGGGCATGGGGGATTGTGAAGGTGGGGGGAAGTAGGGCGAGTTGTAGGGCGGAAAAGCGTTGCGCCTTCCGCCAACGCTCGGCGCATACGGCGGTAGGCGCTACGCTTTTCCGCCCTACTCGGCTGCTTCCGTTGCTTCCAGCAGCACGGCTTTCTCTTCCGCGCTGATATCCGGTAGCGCCGAAATCACCACGGATAGCGTCGTGCCGGTCAGCTTGGCTGCTTCGCGCAGGTCGTCGGGCAGGGCCGGGTCGCTGGCGCCGTTGCTGAGATGGCGGGCGGTATTCACCGCCAGGCGGGCGAGGCGGGCGCGCAGGCCTTCGTCGCCGCGGATCAGTTGCTTGATCAGTTGCGGCAGGTTCCAGGCGTCGATCAGCAACAAGGTGACATCGAGAAAAGCGAAGCCGCAGGCTTGCCGTTGTGCCGCCTCGCTGCGCGTGGCGCGGCCGCTATGCAGTTCGTCCAGCGCCTTCTGCGGCAGCTCGGGCACAAATGCCCACAACTCCACTTCGCCGGCATTGGCCAGCAGCGCCGCCATCGCCAGTTCGCCGGAGTCGAGGTCGTAATGCAGTGCCCCCCAGGCGTAGGCGATGCGTGCGGCCAGCGAGGTGCGCGCTTCGCAGGTCATGAAGCCGGTATTTTCTTCGGAGATTTCCGGCGCGGTATCGATCTGTTCGCGGAAGGCGACGGTGCCCAAAGCCAGCATCACGCCGAGCGGGGTGGTGATGTCGCGCGCCATGCGCCGGGGCAGTCGCTTGTTGGCTTCCCTGATCAGCCGCAAGGCCAGCATGGGGTCGTCGAGCATCAAGGCGGCGTAGGCCTGGCCGGAAAGCGTGTCGCTGCGACGTCCCTCGCCGGCGTGTTCTTCCAACACTCGCAGCGCCGCTTTGCTGGACGCCTTGATCGGTTGCTCCTGATGTTCCAGGTAGGCCGCCCATTGCGCCGCTTCCCACCAGCTTTGTCCGATCATCGCCGCTCCTCTTCAGGGAAAAACTGTTCAGTCCCGCGTCATCCGCGCCGCCAACCAGGTCAAACCGACTGCGGCCAGCATCAGGCCCAGCGTCGCAGCCAGGTTGTTGAGCCATTCCGGTGCGGCCAGCAGCAGGATGCCGAGGCCCAGCATCATCAAACCGGAGAGCAGTTTCAGCAACCGGCCTTCGCGCTCGCTCAGCTTGCGCGCGCCCAGTGTACGCACGAAAGCGAACACGATCAGCAGCAGCGGCAAGACATAAATGACGTTGTACAAGGCGAGATAGGCCAGGTGCTGCGTGCTGTTTTCCACCTGCATGGTGAGCAGGCGCGTGTAGACCATCGGAAAACCTGCGGTGCAGAGCAGTTCGTAGAAATTGGCGGCGATGGCGAGCAGGACGGTGGCGACCAGCATCGCCGGCAAGCTGCCGGCTGCGAGGATGGCGCGGCCGCGCCGGAAAATGTCTGCCTTGCGCGTTTCCGGAATGGATAACGACACGCCGGACTTGACGGCGAAGAAGTCCTTGGTGTTGACCAGTCCGATGATGAACGCCAGCGCGCCGGCGGCGGTGGTCACCCAAGGCAGGCTGCCCATGATGCGGAACAGGCCGAGCCAGGCGGCCATGAAGGCGAAATACATCAGGCCGGAAAACAGCACGAAGACGCCGCCGATCAAGGCCATGCGGCGGCGATCCCGCTGGTGAACGAGGAGGGAGAGCAGGAACAGCAGGACGAAGAACGCGCACGGGTTGAAGGCATCCATGCCGGCGATCAGCACCGTCAGCACCGGCAGCGACAGCGAGCGCGCATCGAGCGCGCCGAGCAGCGGTAAATGCAGCGTGGAGTCGGCCGTTGACGGCATAACCGCCCCGGCGTTGCCGCCTGCGGCCTGCTCCCGACAGTCTTGCAGGCCTTTCAGCAAGGCGGCTCCGGTAATGGCAGCGCTGTCCCAGCCGACCTGCATCTGGCCGCAGAACAGGAATGCCGGCACCGATTGCGCCTGCTGGCCGAGTGCGGCCGCCATCGCGATGTAGCGTTCGACGTTGTCGCGATGGCGGCTCAACTCCAGCGAATGCAGCACGACCCATGGCTGCGCGCGCGCCATGGCTTCAACTTCGGGGCGCGCTTCCAGGCAATGCGGGCAGCGCAGCGACCAGAAGAAATACAGATGGACCTGGGGCTTTCCATCCGCGCCGGGCTCGGTCCAGGCATAGGGTGGTTGCGCTTGCGCGAGCAGCGGGGAAAAAATCAGGGCCAGGAAAACGATTGCGCGAAGCAGACGATGAAACCGGGACATGATCGCAATCCAAAGTTTTGAGGGAGGCTGTCAGCGTTCAGGCCTGAGCATAGACCGTCTGAAATAACGAATCAAAACGGCGGCGGGCTGCTGAAAGACATGACTTCGCCGGTCGCCGGATGCGGCAAATTCAATTCGCAGGCATGCAGCAACAAGCGGCTGGCGCGCGCCACGGCTTCAGCGCTGGCATACAGGTCGTCGCCCAGGATCGGATGGCCGATGGCCTGTAGATGCACGCGGAGTTGATGCGAGCGGCCGGTCACCGGTTCCAGTTCCAGGCGCGTGCCGTTGCGTTCGAGATCAGGCGATAAAACCCGCCAGCGCGTCACGCTGGGTCTGCCGTGCGCGTAATCGACGATGTGTTTCGGTCGGTTGGGCCAGTCCAGTTCGAGCGGCAGGTCGATCACGCCCCATGCGTCCAGGCCTTCGACGCACGCAATGCCATCGACCACCGCCTGGTAACGCTTGTGCACCAGGCGCTGCTCGAACGCCCGATTCAGCGCGCGCTGTGCGTCGATGCCGCGCGCCATCGCCAGCAGGCCGGAAGTCTGCATGTCCAGTCGGTGCACGATCAGCGCATCGGGGTAGCGGCGCTGCACGCGCGCGCTCAGGCAGTCTTGCTTATCCGGGCCGCGACCGGGAACGGAGAGCAGCCCGCAGGGCTTGTTCAGCACCAGCAGGTGCGCGTCTTCGTAGAGGATTTCGAGGGGGGCTTCGGCGGGCGCGTAATGGGTCTGCGCCGTGGGGGTGGAAATCATGCAGTTTGCTCAAGGCTTGTTGGGTTGCAGCCATGAGCTTACAGCGAGACATCTGTAGGTTGGGCAAAGCGCAGCGTGCCCAACATCGGAGCACAAAATGTTGGGCACGCTGCGCTTTGCCCAACCTACGAAACCGTGCGGATGGGCCGTTCAGGCCGCCTTCATGAAATGCCGCGCGTAGCTCGGGTTGAGCCGGCTGAGGGGCAGCAGGATGGGTAGGTCTGCCGTGTTGAAATCCGGATCCCAGGCCGGTTCGCCGCAAACGTAAGCGCCCAGGCGCAGGTAGCCCTTGACCAGCGGCGGCAGCAAGGGGGCGGCGGCGCTTTCCAGTGCATCCAGCGGCAGCGGGCAGCGCGGGAAGACATGCAGTTCGATCGGGGCCAGATGTTTTTCGCGCACGGCATGCCAGATGCCGGCGGCGTTATGGCCGCCATCGGCCATGCCGATGCTGGCGCAGCCGATCAGGTATTCGTGCTTGTTGCGCAGCATGTATTCGGCCAGTCCGGCCCAGAGCAGGGTGATCACGCTGCCGCTGCGGTAGTCGGCATGCACGCAGGAGCGGCCCAGTTCCACCATGCGGCCGCGCAGATGCTGCAAACGGGTCAGGTCGAATTCGGATTCGGAGTAGTAGTTGCCGACGCGCTTGGCGGCGCTGGGGCTGAGGATGCGGTAGGTGCCGACGACTTCGCCGCTGTCCGGGTCACGCACCAGGAGATGTTCGCAATGGGCGTCGTAGAGGTCGATGTCGAGACCGGGTTCCGGGGTGTTCAGGCGAGCGCCCATTTCCTCGGCGAAGATTTTCCAGCGCAGGCGCTGCGCTTCCCGCACTTCGTCCTGATGGTGGGCGAAGCTGACACGGAAGTTTTTCTTGATTCGGCTGTTCTGTCCTGCGCGTTCCTGCAACATGACATTTCCTTTCGTTTGCATTGGTGTGGCAAAGGTAAGGAAATGGCATTGCGGGTTGGTGACCAATGCATTAAGAAATGATTACGCTGCCTTGGCGCAATGCCTATGTCGGTGCTTGCCGAGCCCGCACGCCATCTCCTGCCTAAAGCGAGTAGCCGTATTCCGCCTTGAACCGGTCGACGATCGCGTCCCAGGTGAAACGGTGGTTCTGGCCGCCGCGCTCGGCGATCTTGATCGCGCCAAGCAGACCGGCCAGGCGGCCGCAGGTGGGCCAGTCCATGCCCTTGTGTATGCCGGTCATCAGGCCGGCGCGGTAGGCGTCGCCGCAACCGGTGGGATCGACCACTGCACTGGCCTTGGCCGGCGGAATGTCATGCACCTGATTTTCGGCGTAAATCCGGGAGCCTTCGCCGCCCAGCGTCACCACCAGCGCGCGCACCTGTGTCGCCAACTGCTCCAGCGTCTGGCCGGTGCGTTCCTGCAGGAGTTTCGCTTCGTAGTCGTTGCAGGTCAGGTACTCGGCCTGCTGGATGAAGCCGAGCAATTCTTCGCCGTTGAACATCGGCAGGCCCTGGCCGGGGTCGAAGATGAACGGGATGCTCGCGTCGGCGAACTGGCGTGCGTGCTCGATCATGCCCTGGCGGCCATCCGGCGAAACGATGCCGAGCTTGATGCCGTCTGCGCAATCGACCTTGTTCTGATGCGCGAAATTCATCGCGCCCGGATGGAAAGCGGTGATCTGGTTATCGGCCAGGTCGGTGGTGATGAAAGCCTGCGCGGTGAACGTGTTGGCGATGCGCTGGATGTGGCTGGCATCGAGGTCGAGTTGCTTGAGCCGATCGGCATAGGGCGCGAAGTCGTCGCCGACCGTGGCCATGATCACCGGCTCGCCGCCGAGCAGCTTCATGTTGTAAGCGATGTTGCCGGCGCAACCGCCGTACTCGCGGCGCATGTCCGGCACCAGGAAGGCCACGTTCAGGATGTGAATCTGCTCGGGCAGGATGTGATTCTTGAAGTGGTCGTGGAACACCATGATGGTGTCGAAAGCCATGGAGCCGCAGATCAGGGTGCGCATATCGAAGTCTTTTCGTGATTAAGGGTGGCGCGGATTCTCGCGCCGGAGGCAGGAAAAAAACAGGCCCGCGCTGGGCGGGCCTGGATTCGAGGCGTCTCCCAGCCCGGAGATTGCATGAATACTCGCGCGCCCTCGCTGGTCCCTTGTCCGCACTGGAAAGTCTTGCTCCGTCGGGCGTATGAATAATTACGCCGCTCCTTCGCAAGATTCCCATTGCAAACAATGGCCTGCGCGATCATCACGCGAATTCATGCAATCTCCGGGCTAGGTGTCAGGGCCTGACCTTGTCGATGGTCAGCTTGATGTCCTTGGCGCCGACTTTGACGCCGCTCAGCGTGCCTTCCAGATCGCCCGCCGCGCCCATCGGCTGGCCGGATTTGGAGATGCGCACAGTGAGCGTCACTTCCTTGAAATTGGATAGTTTGTTGTCCGGATTCATGGCCATGGCGTCGGAGAGTTCAAATTCCAGCGGGAATTTGCCGGCGGTTGCCCGAATGGCAGCCACCGGGGCGCCACCTTCAGCAGAGCGCGCGAACAGGAAGACCACATCCTTGTCGCTGAACTTGCCTTTGAAGGCAGGCGAGATGTCCACCTTGCCGTGGAGCGTAGCGCCGGGGCTGGCAGCCTTGTCCTTGCCGGCTGGCGCCTGGTCGGCCAGATTGTCCATGCCGGTCATGCTGCCGCGCGACAAACGGGTGGCTTCCTTCTGCGCTTCTGCGATGTCCTGGGCATAAGGGGATTCCGGCGGCAGCAGCTTGAGGAGGTGCTTGAAGTAGTAGGCGGCCTGGGCGTAGTTCTTGTCCTGGAAGTTGCTGATGGCGGCGAGTTCCAGGCCTTTCATGTCGTCCGGAGCTTTTTCCAGCGCCTTCAGCACGAGCTGGATGGGCTCGCCTTTCAAGACGCGATTGCGGCTGATCGCCAGCGCCTCGGCATAGCCGGTCATGACCGCCGGCACATCGGGTTTCAGTTTCAAAGCCTTTTCATAGGCATGCAGCGCTTCCGGCCAGTGCCCGACGGCGGCGTAAGTCTTGCCCAGCATGGTCCAGGCTTCGCCGTCGTTGGGATCGGTCTTGGTTTTTTCCTCGACCTTCTGGATCATTTTCATGATGTCGTGCTCGCCCTTCACCGCCTCGGCAGCGATCGGGGGATTGGCTTGAGCTTCGGCGATGGCGATCAGCGAACTCGGGTTGCCCAGCCAGAAATACATGCCGAAGGCGGCGACCGGCAGCACACCGGCCAGGCTGAAACCGAGGCGGCGACTGGCAACCGGCGCCATCACCGCATCGGCCATGGTCAGCGCGTCTTCGGCGAGTCTGGCTTCAAGCTCCAGCTTGCCGGCCTGGAACTGCTCTTCCGACAGCAGGCCGCCGGCGCGGTCGGCTTCCATTTCCTGCATCTGATCGCGATAGACGGCGATGTTGATGTCACGCCGCGCAGCTTTGGCGGTGGCAGCTTTTTTCCGCAGCAAGGGCGGCAGGACAAAAGCCAGGGCGATGGCGACGCAGGCCACGGCGGCGATCCAGAACAGGGAAACAGACCAGAAGGGATTCATTGTTTTTCATCCAGTAATTGAGCGGCGGCGGCGAGTTGCTTTTCGTCGACGGGGGTGTCTATCTGAGCACGGCGTTTCTTAAGGGTGACGTACCAGACGCCGCCGCCGATGCCGAGAAACAGCAGCGGGCCGAGCCAGAGCAGGTAGGTCAATGGCTTGAATGGCGGCCGATACAGCACGAAGTCGCCATAACGGGTGGTGAGGTATTCGATGACTTCCTTGTCGCCTTTGCCGGCTTTCATCTGGGTGCGGATTTCCTTGCGGAGATCCTCCGCCAGTTCGGCATGCGAACCGGCCAGGGATTCGTTCTGGCAGACCAGGCAGCGCAGGTCTTCCGAAAGTTTCACCATGCGTTGCTCGATCACCGGGTCTTCACCGACGGGGGCGGCTTCACCGGCGTGGGCTAGAGGCAGCAGGAACAGGCAAGCAGCCATCAGCAACACCTGCGCCCAAACGAGTCCGTCATTTATGAAGCTACTGGCCAATCGACTAAGCGAGCAAACAACGCTCGCCAAGTCGCTGGTTATCCCGCGCGGGCGGGAATCCAGTTGGTTCATCAAACCGGGTTTTGAAAGGCAATCAGACACACGCACTGGATTCCCGCCTGCGCGGGAATGACGGAATGATTTCATGCGCCCAACTCCTTCAATTTCGGTTCGATCTTCTCTTTCCAGACTTCTTCACTGATCGGGCCGACGTGCTTCATACGGACGATGCCGGCCTTGTCGATGATGTAGGTCTCCGGCGTGCCGGTGACGCCGTAGTCGATGCCGACCTTGCCGGTGAGATCGTCCGGCACCGCCAGGTAAGGGCTGCCCGCCTGGGCCAGGAGTTGTTCCGCTTCGCGTTCCTTGTCTTTCCAGTTGAGGCCGACGATGGGCACCGGCTGGCTCTGCGCCAGCGCCATCAGCACGCCGTGTTCCTGCCGGCAGGAAACGCACCAGGGTGCCCAGACATTGAGCAGCCAGACCTTGCCTTTCATGTCGGCGGGGCTGAAGGTTTTGTCGGTTTGCCCCACCACCGGCAAGGTAAAGGCCGGAGCGGCCTTGCCGATGAAGGGCGAGGGCACCTCGCGCGGGTTGAGGAACAGGCCCTTGGCGAAGAATCCGACCAGGACGGCGAAGAGGATCAGAGGCAGCCAGCGTTTCATGTCAGGTCTCCCACCGGGCCGCCCCAAGGGAGACCTGCGCCCCCTCGGGGGGCAGCGAACAAAGTGAGCGTGGGGGTCGTCATCTCAGGCTCCCTGCGTGGCCGCGTCGGCGGGCACGGCTGCCTTCACCGCGATGCGATAACGCCGGTCGGACGCGGCCAGGAAGCCCCCCACCGCCAGGAACAATGCGCCGATCCACAGCCAGTTGATGAACGGCTTGTGGAAGATACGCACCACCCAGGTCGTAGCCTGGTCATTCAACGGTTCGCCCAGGGCGACATAGACGTCGCGGAAGAAGTTGGGGTTGATGGCGGCCTCGGTCATGGCCATGCCGGAGGCGTTGTAGATGCGCTTTTCCGGGTGCAGCACGAACAGCTTCTTGCCGCCGGGTTTTTCACCCTCGCTGACTTCTATGGTGCCGCGGGCGGCGCGATAGTTGGGGCCTTCATGTTCGGTAGTGCCCTGGAAGGTGAAGGTGTAACCCGCCAATTCGGCGTGATCGCCCACATTCATGCGGACATCGCGCTCGGTCTGGTAATTGGCGACCAGGGTGATGCCGGCGACGCCGAGGGCGATGCCGAAGTGCGCCAGTTGCATGCCCCAGAAAGCGCGCGACAAGTTACTCAGACGACCACCGTTTTTCATGCGCTCACGGAACCCGATCAGCACCGTCAGCGCGATCCAGACCGACAGCGTGAAACCGAGCGTAGCCCAGGGATTGAAGCCTTTCAGGGTGAGCGGCAACAGCAGGCCGGTCGCCACTGAAATCGCCAGCGCCCATTTTAGAAGCGCCACCATGTCCGGCAGGCTGGCTTCCTTCCAGCGCGCCAGCGGGCCGATGCCCATCAAGAACAGCGCGGGCGCGATCACCGGCACGAACACCGCGTTGAAGTAGGGCGGGCCGACGGAAATCTTGCCCATACCCAACGCATCGATCAGCAAGGGATACAGCGTACCCAGCAATACCGTGCCGAGTGCGGCGAGAAAGACGACGTTATTGGACAGCAGCAGCGACTCACGCGAAAACCAGCTGAAACTGCCGCCGGTGAGCATCTTGGGCGCGCGCCAGGCGAACAAGGCGAGCGAACCGCCGATCACCACCACCAGGAAGCCGAGGATGAAAGCGCCGCGCGACGGGTCGGTGGCAAAGGCATGCACCGAGGACAACACGCCGGAACGCACCAGGAAGGTGCCCAGCAGCGACAACGAGAACGCGGTGATAGCCAGCAACACGGTCCAGGCTTTGAAGGCGCCGCGTTTTTCAGTCACCGCCAGCGAATGGATCAGCGCCGTACCAGCCAGCCAGGGCATGAAGGAAGCGTTTTCGGTCGGGTCCCAGAACCACCAGCCGCCCCAGCCCAGTTCGTAGTAGGCCCACCAACTACCGAGCGCAATGCCGGCGGAGAGAAAGGCCCAGGCCACCGTGGTCCAGGGCCGCGACCAGCGCGCCCAGGCGGCATCGAGACGACCGGAGAGCAACGCGGCGATGGCGAAGGCGAAAGCGACCGAGAAGCCGACATAGCCCATGTACAGCATCGGCGGGTGGATCACCATGCCCGGGTCTTGCAGTAGCGGGTTCATGTCGCGCCCTTCGACTGCGGCCGGCAGCAGGCGCAGGAAGGGATTGGAGGTGGTCAGTGAAAAGGCCAGGAAGCCGGAAGAAACCAGGCCCATGATGCCGATCACGCGCGCCACCATGTCATCCGGCAGATGCCGCGAGAACACGGAAACCGCCGTGGTCCAGAACGCCAGGATCAGCGCCCACAACAGCATGGAGCCTTCATGCGAGCCCCCGGTGGCGGCAAAGCGGTAAATCTCCGGCAACTGCGAGAAGGAGTTGCGCGCCACGTTTTCCACCGAGAAATCGTTGTGGAGAAATGACCAGGCCAGGCAACCGAAAGCCAGGGCGACGAAGACGAACTGCCCCTGCGCCGCCGGCCGCGCCACCGCCATCAAAGTGAGATTGCCGCGCTGCGCGCCGATGAGCGGCAGGATGGCCTGGGTCAGCGCCAACAGCAGCGCGACGATGAGGGCGAAATGGCCGAGTTCTGGGATCATTGGGTGACTCCGGTAGCACCGTCATTCCCGCGCAGGCGGGAATCTAGGTCGTTCATCTGATTGCCGTTCAAACACAGGTTTGATGGGCTTACTGTACTTCCGCATTCGCGGGAGAGCGGGAATGATGGTGTCATCGGGCGCCCTGTTGATCGTCCCGCAGCATTTCAACGACTTCCCGAAGATTGACATTCAATTCATCCAGGCTTTCACCTTGGCTATGCGCCCCGGGAAAGCCAGGGATATGTCCCACAAAAAGTCCCGTTTGGGCGCAACGCTCGACGACAGCCATGTAATTCCTCACAACGATCTCCTCACTTGACCAGCGTTTGTTGAGCCTTCTGCGCCTGTTCCAAGGCGTGGGCGGCTTCCGGCGGCATGTAGTTTTCGTCGTGTTTGGCCAGCACCTGGGTGGCGGTGAACAGGCCGTCTTTGCCCAGCTTGCCTTCCGCCACGACGCCTTTGCCTTCCTTGAACAGGTCGGGAAGGATGCCGGTGTAGACCACGGGCATGGATTTAGCGGTGTCGGTGACCACGAAGTGCGACGTGAGGCCATTCGCCTCGCGCTTCAGACTGCCTTGTTCCACCAGGCCGCCGATGCGGAAGGCGCGGTCGGTCGGCGCTTCGCCCTTGGCCACCTGGGTGGGCGAGAAGAAGAACACCAGATTGCTCTGGAAAGCATTGAGGATCAGCGCGGCGGCGATGCCGATGCCAGCCAAGGCTAAAAGAATGACCAGGAGTTTCTTGTGACGTGATTTCATTGCCCTTCTCCTTCCAGGGACGTTGCCCACTGCTGCATGCGTTTCAGGCGGCGGCGAGTATCCGCACCAGCGCGTTTCAAAAGAATGACCTCGATCAAGACACCCGCGGCAGTCACGCCGAACGAACCCCAGACATAGAGTCCATATCCGGCCATGTGCCAGAAATCAGACCAGCTCGCCCATTCCATTTATTCGTTCTCCAGAATTGCTTTGGCCCAATCGGTCTGCCGCTCTCTTTCCAGGATGATCCGGCGCACCCGCACCAGGGCGACGGCGATGGTGTAGAACCAGGCGGCGATCGCCATCACCAGCATGCCCTGCAACATGATCGCCGCCATGCTGGGCGCCTTCATCAGGTTGATGGACGAGCCCTGATGCAGCGTGTTCCACCACTTCACGGAAAAATAGATGATCGGCACATTGATGGCGCCGATCAGCGTCAGCAGCGAACCGGCGCGGTCGCCGCGCCTGACATCGTCGATCGCCGCCCACAGGGCAATGATGCCGACGTACAGGAACAACAAGATCAATTCGGAAGTCAGGCGCGCGTCCCACACCCACCAGGCGCCCCACATCGGCTTGCCCCACAGCGCGCCAGTCCACAGCGCGATGAAGGTGAACAGCGCCCCGGTCGGCGCCAGCGCGCGCGCCATCATGAACGACAAACGCGTGTTGAAGGCGAGGCCGATGGCGCCCCAGAACGCCATGACCAGATAGATGAACATCGACATCCAGGCGGCGGGGACATGGATGAAGATGATCCGGTAGGCCTCGCTCTGCTGGAAATCGGTCGGCGCGAGAAAGAAGCTGATGTACAGCCCCCAGACGGCGAGCAGGCCGGCGCCCCAGGAAAACCAGGGAATCAACTTGCCGGCGAGGACGTAGAAATTGGCGGGGGAGGCGTAGGTATATAGATTCATTCGCGATTATTCGACGCTTATTCAAGTGATACACGCAAGGCCGCAGCGGCAATCCAGGGCGCGATCATAAGGGACAGCACCATGAACGCGCCCAACAATGACAGGTGCGCTTCGGCTCCAGTTCCCGCCATCACGCCATCGACTGCACCGGCGCCAAAAATAAGTGCGGGGATGTAGAGCGGCAGGATCAGCAAAGTCAGCAATACGCCGCCGCCGCGCAAGCCCAGCGTCAGCGCGGCGCCAACGCTGCCGAGCAGAGACAGGATTGGCGTACCCAGCAGCAGGGACAGCTCAAGCACCATGATCGCTTCCCAGCTTAAATGGAACTGAATGCCCAGCACCGGCGCGATCAACAGCAACGGCACGCCGTAGATCAGCCAGTGCGCGATCGACTTGCCCAACACCAGCAACACGGTCGGCTCGGGCGACAGCACCATGTGTTCGAGGCTGCCATCGTGATGGTCGTCGGCGAACAGGCGCGTCAAGGAGAGCAGCGAAGCCAGGGTGGCGGCTACCCACAGCACGCCGGGGCCGATACGCGCCAGCATCTCCGGTTCGGGACCGACGCCGAGTGGAAACAGACTGGCGACCATGACGAAGAAGAATTGTGCGATCAGCCAATCGCCGCGGCGACGAGCGGCCAGCGTGAGGTCACGGCGGAGGACGGCGAGCAGGAAGCGATGCATTTTCCGGACTACATCAACGCGGGAATCGCCACGTTGCCGACCAGCAAACGTTGCACGGCGACGCCGTCCAGATTCAAGGCCTGATGCGTCGTGGCGACGACCATGCCGCCTGCTGTCAGGTGGTTTCGGATCAAGCCTTCCATCAGCACGACCGCATGTACATCGAGGCCGGTCAGGGGTTCGTCCAATATCCACAAAGTGGCGCCAGCCAACAGCAAAGCGGCAAGTGCAACGCGGCGACGCTGGCCGAAAGACAACACTCGGCACGGCAGATCAAGGCAGCGACTCAGACCCAATCGCTCCAGCGTGGCAACCGCACGTGTCTGATCGAAAGCGCGGCCATGCATGCCATCGGCAAAACGCAGATTTTCCACCGGGTTGAGATCGTCCTTGACGCCATTGGCGTGGCCCAGATAACACATTTCTCCGTGGTAGGCCTCGCCGACACGACGAATCGACTCGCCTCGCCAGCGAACTTCGCCTTCCTCCGGCCGGGCAAGTCCGGTCAGCAAGCGCAGCAAACTCGTTTTGCCCTGGCCATTGCCGCCTTGCACCAGCAGCAACTCCCCCTTGCCCAGACCGAAATTCATGCCTTTGAACAGCAGCCGTTCGCCGCGGGCGCAGGCAAGGTCATGAACGGAGAGAAGTGCGTCGGGCATGGCGGCGGGTATCGGGGGGCGGGCGAGGATACCCGCAAATGACCGCCGGACAAAACCTCGGCGGTCAAGAAATCAACCGGTTGTGTGGGGCTCTCCGACAGACCCGCAGTCTCCGGAGCAAACCTACTTCAGAACGAAAGCGACCTTGGCTGAGGCGAGGAAATTGCTCTTCTGGTCGGCGATGAAGATACGCATCACATCTTCGTCGCTGACATTCAGGTCGGCCATGGTCTTCAGACCCGTCGCCTTGATCACCATGGGCGCCTTGGCGCCGCGTGCTTCCAGCGCCGCACGCGCTTTTTCGATGGTGTTGGTGTATTCGCCGGCGCCTTGTTCCACCAGGATTTTCTGGCTGACCTTGGAAGGGTCGTAGAGCGCCTCGCCCTTGCTGGAAAAGATGCGATTGATCAGCGCGGGCTGGAAGCCGAGTTCACGCGCATCGATGATCAGGCCGTCGTGCGCTTCGGCGGCGGCGACCGGCTTGGCTGCAAGTGCGGGGGCCGGCATCTGGGTGGGCATCTGGGCGGGCAGCGTGTAAGCAGCCACTTTGAGCAAGGCCTGGCCGGGAGCGGCATTGATGTATGAGCTATACAAGGCTTCGGCGACGCTGTCCGGCCCGCGCACACCGACCTGCATGAAAACCACGGCGGTGCCATCCACCGGATTCCATTCTTCATGCACTTTGCGCGCGCCCTTGATCAGCCCGCTGACTGCGGTTTTGACGACTTCGCTCTCCAGCGAGCAATCGCGCACGGTGGTTTGGCCGGAGACGTAGACGCCATTGATGATTTCAGCCAGACGACGATAGGCGATGACTTCCGCTGCGCGAATCGCGGTCAGTTTCTGACGCGCTGGCGAGCCGCCGGCCATCGGCAAACCCTGGCCGACGACCAGGATGTAACCGTCGGTCAGCGCTTCCTGGGGAGAATCGGTCAGGTCCAGCTTGCGTTTGTCCAGCCAGGCGCGGCCCTGATCGAAATCTCCGGCCACGATCCGGTCCGCCATGGCGGGCGGGTTGACGGCGAATAGCGAGATAAGTGCGCCAATTACGACTGATGCGACTGATGTCTTGACGGTATTCATGGTTCAGGGCCCCCAACGCGACGGTTGATATTGGTAAACTGGCCCAAGGTTAAACAAATATCACGCGCGGGAGAATCTACGAGTGAAATTTTGTTTTGAGCAGCGAACCTGATCCCCCTGAAAAGGTTGTCCAAACCCTGTTGGATTGCGTTCATGAATTCTCGAACTTCTGCTTCAAGCTCCGCTGGCAGGCATTGGACGGCCGGGGCGAAATGTTTCCGGATGCCGCTGCATAAATTCATGCTGGCTGGCATGGCGGGCTTGCTGCTCGGCGTACAGGCGGCCCCCGCCTTCGCCTCCAGTGAAGGCGGGTTCGACTTCATGTCCCCCGTCGCACCGAACCCAGCAACGGCGTCCACCGTATCGCCGGCAACGAATCAGGCCCCGGTTTCCGCCGCCGCACTGCCGCGTACCGTGGCCATTCTCCCGTTCGACAACGCCACCGCCGAGCCCGGCATTGCCGAAGAAGTCAGGCGGGCTTTTTATAACCAGTTCGGTTCCAAGCCCTATGGCGACATCGAGCTTGCCGCCATCGATGCCAAATTGCTTGCGCTCGACCGCGACACCAAGCTCAGCTCTGACGCCAAAGACAAAACCGGTTACCAATCGCTGTGCCAGTCACTCGGCTGCGACGGCGTCATTACCGGCCGCGTTCTCGATTTCCGCAAGATATTCGCCGGCCTTTATTCCGAATTGGCGGTCAGCGCGGAAATCAGCCTGATCAACGCCAACACCGGCGAAGTCGTCCTGACGCGCAAGGAAAACGTGACCTTCCGCGAGGGCGGTTTCAGTCTGTCGCCGATTGGCCTTGCCTTGTCGGCGATGTCCGCCGCCCTCAATCTGCGCGATATCCAGCGCGTGCGCCTGGTCAGCGAACTCGGCTACACCTTCGCCAAGTCGATTCCCGACCCGCTCGGCGGCAGCACCGGCAGCAGCGGTCCGGCTATTCAGGGCATGCTGTCGAACGCATCCGAATCTCCTTTTGGCCTGGGCAAGGTGATTACTGTCGCCATCCAGGCGGACGGCAATGGCTCCGCCGTGTTCGATATCGGCAATTACCGTCGCGCATTGCCGATGATCGAGAAAACGCCGGGTCTCTATGTCGGCGAATACCGCATTCAGGATGGCGACGCTGTCCGCCAGTCGCCGCTGGTCGCGACCTTGCGCGCCCGTAACGGCCTCGTTTCGAGCTGGTATGACACCAGCCTGGTCAATATCGACAGCCTGCCGCCGCCGCCGCCCGCTCGACTCAGCGCACGTTCGCAACCGGGAAAAGTCTTGTTGCGCTGGGACGAGATGACGCACGCGTCTGATCTGGCGGGCTATCAGGTTCTGCGCTCCTCGCAACCCCTGTCCGGCTTCAAGCCCATCGGCGTGGTGGAGACGCCCAGTTTTGTCGATCAGGACGTCAGTGACGATCAATATCGCTACTACCGCATCGTCGCGCTAGATCAGGCCGGCAATGCATCCGAACCGGGTTCGATTGCGCGCGGCCGCATCCTGGCGGAAAACGCGCCCCCCCTGAGCGGCCGCATCGAGGCGGATCGCGAACTCGCGGGGAATGTGCTGGTGACCGGCGAGCTGCGGGTTCCTCCCGGCGTCACGCTTCAGATCGCGCCCGGCACGCGCATCAGTTTCGCGCCGGCCGCCACTTTGATCATTCAGGGCGGGCTTAATTCGGACAGCCGTGACGAGCCCATCGAGTTCACGGCGCAAGGCGGCGGCGCCTGGGGCGGAATCCGGGTGGAAGGCGGCAATATCGGCCTGCGCGGCTTCAACCTGTCGGGCGCCACGACGGGCATTCATCTGCAACGCGCCCAGGGCATTCTGGAAGGCGGCCAGATTCAGAAATGCGATACCGGCCTGTTGATTACCGGCGCCGGAGCCGGCAGCGCCAGCGTGCGCGATCTGCGCATCAGTGAAAATCGCATCGGCGCGCGCCTCGATCGAAGCAGCGCCGAACTCACCCTGAACCGTATCGCCAGCAATGAAGTCGGGGTCGATATGAGCAGCTTCTCGGGCGTTCTGCGCGATAACGCCATATTCCAGAACACGCTCAACCTGCGCGCCAATGCGGGCACGCTGCTGGAAGCCAACTACTGGGGCAGCCTCGATCCCGCGGCGCTGCGCATCGAGGGCGGCCTGGTCAGCGAAGCGCTGAATCGTCCGGCGCCGGACGGCAAGGTGGTGACGTTGCGGGTCAGCCCCTGTGCCGGCCTGGCCGCCGAGGCCTGCCAGCAAAAATCCGCCGAGGCCATGGTCGAGGGCGGCCGCTTGTTTCGAGCGAAAAATTATGGCCGTGCGCTGACCCAGTTCGAAGCCTCGATCGCCGCGCAGCCCAGCGCCGATGCGTACTATTTTGCGGCGATTTGCCATCAGGAAATGCAGGAAGACGAACGCGCCATCGAGCGTCTGCGCGACGGTGTCACCGCTTTCCCGAGCGATCCATCGCTGCACCGTGCGTTGGGTATGCTGTACCTTCAGCGCGGTGAAGAAAAACTCGCGCGGGAACAGATCGGAGAAGTGCTGCGTCTGTCGCCCGGGGATCGCCAGGCTGCCTTTATGCTGGAACGCCTCGGCGGCGCCAAGCCGAGTGGAAAAACAGGAACTCAACCATGATTTTTTGCCAGATTATCAAGCCGGCTATTGGCCGCGCGATTGGTCGCACGATCGGCCGCGCGATTTGCCGTGTGGCGGGCCAGATGTTGGTCGGGCTGTCGCTCCTGTTCTCACCTGCTTTGTTTGCCGACGATATCGTTCTAGGTATGACCAAAGGCGACGTGCATATCCTGGCCGCCGGCCGCGCCAAACCGACCCCGGCCGCCAGAGGCCAGGCTTTGCGCAGCGGCGATCGCGTCTACACCGGTCGGGATGGCTGGACAGTTTTGCTGGTGCCGGATGGCAGCCGGGTGGTGTTGACGGCGGATTCCGAATTCATGGTGCGCTCACACGATTCCAAACGCCGCAGCGGCACCTTCGCGCTGCTTACCGGCATGTTGCGCGCCATCATTTCGTCTTCGCCCTCGCCCTCGTCTTCAGCCAATTACCGTTTCAATACATTGACCGCCGTCGCCGGTGTGCGCGGCACCGATTTTTCGATGATCAATCGCGGTCAGGCCAACGTTTTCTTCGGCAACAACGGCACGGTCGAGGTGCAGGGACTCAACACCGCCACGCGCGCACTGACTGCCGCCACCGTGGTGCAAACCACGCGTGGCGTGTTGCCGACGCAACCTATCCGGGTCGAACCCAATTCCCGCCTGGCGGAGGCGCAGGCGCTGCTCAACGCGGTCACCGAGCAGGCCCCGGCGTCCTGGGTCGAGGCCGGAAAACTGCCCGAAATCGTCGCACGCTGGAATATCACCTATAGCCGCTACCTGGCCGATGCCGGCCGCCACGACGAGGCGCTGCATGTGCTGCAAGTGGCATTGGATCTGACTGACGCAATCGAAATTCAGGCCGATGCCCATCTCGAACGGGGCGCCGTTTTCAGTCGCGACCCGTCTCGCGCGGATTCCGCCCTGAAGGAATATGCCGCATTGCTGGATACCCCGTTCGCCGGCCCGCAACGTGAAACCGCCCTGTACATGACCGGTATGGGACAGTACCAACTCAAACGCGCCACAGAGGCGCGCGCTCGGCTGCAACAGTATTTGCGCGACTACCCGGAAGGGCGTTACAGAGAACGCGTGGAAACCTTGTTGCGATCACTGGATAAACCCGCCCCTTAAGCAGATGCACGATGAAACCCCCATTTGCCCGCTCACATCCCATTCCCCAACGCGTGTTGTGTAGCCGAATTTCCCTGGAGAAACTATGCGTTATCTAATCCCCGCCAGCCTGCTCTGCCTGTTTGCATGGACTGGCGCCGGCCATTGCGCCGCTGATCTCAAGGAAAGACCGTTTCTCACCGAGGCCGAAGGCAGCGCTTGCATGGGCGACGACAAGTCGCGCAAGCAGACCGAAGAGGTCGCCCGTGACGAAGCCAAACGGCGCGCCGCCGAGCAGGCTGCGACCCAGGTGCGGGCGCAAAGCCGGGTCTCGATCGGCACCCTCGAAGAAGATGTCATCAAGATCATCGCCAGCGGCAAAGTCCGCATCCTCGATGTGCTGGAAAGCAAATGGGACAAGGACGGTTGCTACAAATACCGGATACGCGCGGAGGTCACCCAATCCAAGCCCGGCGAAATGCCTGGCGTTGCCGTGACAGAAGAAGAAAAACTCTGGGGCGAACTCGAAGACGCACCGGATTTACGCGCTGTCGATCACTTTCTCGCTGCTTTTCCGTTCAGCGTACACAGCGAGAAAGCCCGCGCACTGCAAACCGAACTGGAAACGACTTATCCCCGCGTAGCCGGCCCCTATCTGGTTTATCGCGACGCCGCGTTGCATCTGCGCCCGTCAGCCCAGGCCATCAGCATCAGCGAAATCTCTGCGGGGGAAATACTGCGCGTACTCAAGATTCACGACGCGCAGTGGTCTGTTATCAAACGGGACGTCGGCCAGGTCTACACCCCGTTCGCCAATCTGCGGGCGATCACGGACGATGAAGCGACTGCCTGGGCGCGCTGCCAGAAAACCAGCAAAGATGCCCGTGTTTGGCAAGGATTTCTGCAAACCTATCCGAAAAGCCACCTCGCTCGCCTGGCCAAAGAACGCCTGACCAGCACGGAAAACCGACTGTCGCGCGAAGACGGATTAAGCAAACAAGACAGCGAGGAAATCGCGCTGTGGAATCGCTGCCTGAAAACACGCGATATGCAGTGCGCGCGGGAATATCGGCGACGTTATCCGAATGGCAAATTTGAAAAAGAATCGTGGCAGATTCGATAACTTGGATGTTTCAGCAAACGACCATCTAACAACACACCGGGAACTTCAGGAGGTCACATGAACGGACGCTTCACCGCATTGCCTTTATATGCCGCGCTATTGGGCGCCGGGCTTCTGGCCGGTTGTACAGCACCAGGCGTCATCAATGTCGCTTCTATCCAGCCCATCGCCGGCGGACTCGATGCCAAGCAGCGCATCGTGCCCGGCAAGCAGGCTCCCTTCGAGGTGCGCATCCAGGACAAGGATGGCAAGGTATTCAGCACCAGCGACAACAGCCTGTCGTGGGATGACCTCGACATTACCGCTTCGAATGCCACGTTCGATCGCGCCAGCGGCAAGATCACCTTTCGGCAAGACGTCGGCCAGGCGCCGGATAGTCGCTACAAGATCAACGTCACCTACAAACACGCCCCTGAGATCAAAGGCGTACTGACCGTACAACCCGATTGGGCGCTGATCCTCGGGCCGGCTGCCAGCGATGTCGCCAGCATGCTGGTGGCGGTCGAGGGCTTCAAGGATGGCGACCGCATGGCGCCAGGTCAGATCCTGTCTTTGAAAGTCGAGGTCAAGGATAACGAAGGCCGCTATTTCGGCCTGGGCGATGCCAAGAACGTATTGCCCATCGAACGACTGGACATAGAAACCGTGAACATGGATTTCTCTCGCCAGAAATTCACCCTCAGCGGCATCAACGACAGAAAGACGGTCGAGGGCGTGGGTTATGGCGTCACCGTCAAATATCGCGGCAACCCGATCCAGACCTATACCGCACGTTTCCAGCCTGACTTCCAGCTGGTGGAAGGGCCGGATGCCAAAGACGTGCAAGACATTTATTTCGGTGAGCCGACGGTCAAAATCACCTCGGCAGTCCCCGGCTCGATGGTGCCGTTGCAATTCCAGGTCAAGGACCGCGAAGGCCGCGTGTATTCCTATCCGCGACAGGGCAATCAACCCACGTTGCTGGCCGGCAGGATGCGCATCATCGGCGAGAACCTGATCTTTGACGAAGCTGGCAAGCAACTGAAATTGAACGAAAACTACCAGGCGATGGTGGGCAAGTCATACAAGGTTTTCGCCACTTACGAAGGCCGTGACGATATGGTCACCAGCCATGTCATCCAGCCTGATTTTCTGCATGGATTGCCGCTCATGGAAGCGCAAGCCATTGAGCTGAACGGTAACAAGGGCGTAGACGGACGCGTCGGACAGAACGGCAGCGCCGGGCCGAATGGACCCGCGAGTCAGGTCGGATTGGGTGGAGCGGGGGCCTCCGGCACCGATGGCACACATGGTGGCCCGGGCCGCAACGGACAGCACGGTCCGGCTATTCAGGTGCTCTCGCAGGAAGTCCGCACGCTCGATGGCCAACACCGTCTCGGACTTATCGAAGTCACCGGGCCGGGACAATCGCCCAAGTATTTTCTCCGTCAACTGAACGAGCACCCGCTGCAAATCACCTCGATGGCCGGTGCCGGCGGCGACGGCGGCAACGCCGGCAATGGCGGTAGCGGCGGCAATGGCGGCGAGGGCAAATACGGTGGCGGTAGCGGCGGTCGTGGCGGCAATGGCGGCAATGGCGGTAATGGCGCCAACGGCGGCAATGGCGGCAAGGTTGTCGTGATCGTTTCGACGCCGGATATGGAAACTGCCTTCATCCCGCTCTCCAGAGGCGGCGAAGGCGGGCGCGGCGGCGATGGCGGCATCGGCGGCAAGGGCGGTAGCGCAGGCGCCATCCTTACTCCCAAGCTGGATCCCGCTTCAGAGACCCAGGGCGGAAGTCCATCTCAGCAGCAGCAACAACCGATCCAGATCGCGGCTACCGGCAGCGAGGGCAGCAGCGGCGCGAATGGCGCTTATGGCGTCCCCGGCAACAGCGGTGACGATGGCATTGTTGAAATTCGCGTCGATCAGAAAGCCGGCGACGTCATTCGACGCGCGCCGAAATCGCTGGTTGAGAACGTGTTGTATTGACCTTGCCGGGTATCTAACAGCGCGATGAATAGACCATGCTTATCGGGTTGTCACACCCACCCACTAGATGTAGTGGCTCGTGATTTCGCGGCATGGCGCTGTAGGTTGGGCAAAGCGAAGCGTGCCCAACAGCGCGCCGGTTCGTTGGGCACGCTTCGCTTTGCCCAACCTA
>JAUYET010000115.1 GCA_030691265.1 Pseudomonadota bacterium | reverse complement strand
CGGCCCGACGAACGGCAACCTGATGACCGCCGGTACACACCATTTTTACGGCGAAGTGAAATACACCCTGAGGGATGACTTGGGCGCCGTCCGAATCATCGCGCCCTCCACCCACGCAAGCCTGATCCTCACACCGATTCCCGAACCCGAAACCTGGGCGATGTTGCTGGCCGGACTGGGGTTAACGGGCCTGTGGCTCCGCCAGCATCAACAAACCCGCTAAGGAGATCGAAATGAAAACCGCATACAAATTGCTAACGGTTGCCGCGCTTCTGGCAGCTTCGGAAACGGCACTGGCGAGCACGAACCTCATTTTGAATGGTGATTTCGAAATTAATAATGCCGTTGCCGGCCAATACCAGTTCAACCTCTCCAACGCCGAATTCAGTGCCCTCGTTAATGACGTCACGGCATACGGCACATCGGCGGAACTGGATTTGTACACGTCTGGCTCCGGTTATGAACCCAACCCGCAAAGCGGCGCCTGGGAAGTCCGACTTCACGGCGACGGCGGCGGGTTGTTCGACGCATTTTCCTTCCGGCTTTCCAGCCCGGTGGTCAGCGGCACAAGTTACAACCTGCGGTTTTATGTGGCGGGTGACTTGGGCATGAACCCTATTGGACCGCTCAGCATCAAAGTCGGCCTGTCCAGCGATGCATCCTCTTTCGGGGCATTGCTCTACACAAGCAACGGCTTGATCGGAACGGGAAGCTGGAATCAATACGACTACAGCTTCATCGCCGCCAACGACGCGTCTTATCTGACGGTACAGAACGTCAGTGTCTCGGCCGTCGTGGACAATTTCTTGTTGGCGCCGGTTCCCGAACCCGAAACCTGGGCGATGCTGCTGGCCGGGCTGGGGCTGGTCGGCTGGGCAGCGCGTCAGCGCAGGTAAGAATTACCGTCAGTCAAAGATCAGAGCGATCAGAGACGGTGCAGGGCCCTGGTGCAATGCCAGGGCCTTTTTTCATCCCGAGTAACAAGCTTTCTCAGTTGGGCCGATGACCGATGAGTAGGTTGGGCAAAGCGCAGCATGCCCAACACCCGTCGCAATGTTGGGCACGCTACGCTTTGCCCAACCTACAACGGCTGAGGCAGCTTGTGTCCGCCGCGCCAGGCGAACACCAGCGCGGCCAAGACCGCGCAGCCTGACGCCAGAGAAAAGGTCACGCCGGCGCCCAGACCATCCCACGCAGCACCCGAATACAGGCTGCCGACGGTGCCGCCGACGCCGAATGCGACGCTGTTGTAGAACGCCTGGCCGCGCGCCTGATTCTTGCCGGTGAAATGCCGGTGCACCAATGAAAGCGCGGCGGCGTGGTAAGCGCCGAAGGTCAGGGCATGCATCAACTGGGCGAGCAGCAGCACCGGCAGGTTGTCGGCGTACCAGCCGATCAGCACGAAACGCACGGCGGCGGTAATCAGCGTTGCCAGCAAGACCGTTTCCGGGCGAATCGAACGGAATACGCGCGGCATCACCAGGAAGATGCCGATCTCGCAGATCACGCCCAGCGCCCACAGCCAGCCGGCGAACGATTTGCTGTAACCGGATTCCACCAGATGAATCGTGAAGAAGGTGTAGTACGGCCCGTGCGCCGCCGCCATCAGCAAGGCCGCGCCGAACAGGGCCACCACTTCGGGGCGGCGCAGCACGTCGCGCATCGGGATGTGGACGTGATCGTGACGGGCGATTTCCGCCTCGGGAATGAAGCGCGAGGTAAGCACGATGCCGACCAGCAAGCCCAGCACCACCCACGGCACCAGTTTGATGGAAGCATGATCCAGCGCCGCGCCCAGGCCGATCACGACCAGAATGAAGCCGACCGAACCCCACAGCCGGATGCGGCCATAGCGGTCGGTGCTCTTGCCCAGATGCGACAACGTCGTCGCCTCCACCAGCGGCAACGAGGCGCTCCAGAAGAAGCTGATCAGACTCATCACCGCAAACAACGCCCAGAACGAAGTCGCCCAGAACACGCCGATGAAAGCCACCAGGCAAACCAGCGCGGCCAGTTGCACGATGGCGACGCGGCGGCCGGTGTGGTCGGCGATATGGCCCCAGATGTTGGGCGCAAAGATGCGCATGACCTGCAACAGCGACATCAACACGCCGATCTGGAAGGCGTTGAATTCCAGCGAACGCAGATACAGGCCCCAGAACGGGGCCATGGCGCCGACAAAGGCGAAGTAGAAGAAATAGAAACCGGACAGGCGCCAGTACGGAATGGCGGCCATACTGACCGGGGAAACGCCCACTTAGCCGTCATTCCCGCGCAGGCGGGAATCCAGAGTCAAACGCTGATTGCAGTTTGATGAACGAACTGGATTCCCGCCTGCACGGGAATGACGATGAAGGACACCGGTCATGTCAGAGCGGCGATGCGAAATCGACGTCTTCGTAGATCAGGTCGACCGGAAAAGTGAATTCCAGGCTGGGGAGCGACACGATTTCTCCAGTGCCATAGGGATGCACGATCCACTCGACGCCTTCGCCCCGGCGATAGACCAGCACCCGCGCGCTGTCCTGAGCAACCAGCACGTATTCGCGCAGGGATGGCAGTTGCCGGTAGGCATCGAATTTCGTGCCCTGGTCGTAACCCGCCGTGGAGTCCGACAACACCTCGACGACCAGAGTGGGCTCAAGTTGCACCAGCGGTTGCAGTCTGTCGCTAGCGGAGCAGGTCACCATCAGGTCCGGATAGAAGTAGCAGTTAGCGGCCTCGACCCTGAGTTTGATAGCTTCCATATAAACGCTGCATGGCTTGCCGCGCAGGCCATTTCTCAGCGCAACGTAGATATTTCCAGCGATGCGGTTATGCACCGTCGTCGTCCCGGTCATCAGGAACACCTCGCCGTTCACATACTCATGCCGCTCGCTTTGTTCCGCCTCCCAGGCCAGATACGCCTCTGGCGTAAATTCGACGGTTTTCTCCAAGGCATTGCCCACATCAATTCTCCAAATGACCAGGAATGATCGGCGTCGCGCACACCACATCGGCGTTCTGCGCGCGCTGCCGCAAGGCATGGTCCATCAGCACAATCGCCAGCATCGCCTCGGCGATGGGCGTGGCGCGGATGCCGACGCAAGGGTCGTGACGCCCTTCGGTCACCACGTCCACCGGTTCGCCGCGCACATTGATCGAGCGGCCGGGAATGCGCAGTGAGGAAGTCGGCTTGATGGCGATGGAGGCGGTGATGTCCTGGCCGGTGGAAATGCCGCCGAGGATGCCGCCGGCATGATTCGAGGCGAAACCTTGCGGCAACATCTCGTCGCGGTGCTCGGTGCCTTTCTGCGCGACGACGGCGAAACCATCGCCGATTTCCACGCCCTTCACCGCGTTGATGCTCATCAACGCATGCGCCAGATCGGCATCGAGGCGGTCGTACACCGGCTCGCCCAGGCCGATGGGCACGTTTTCCGCCACCACGTCGATGCGCGCGCCGACCGAATCGCCGGACTTGCGCAACGCATCCATGTATTCCTCCAGCCCGGCCACGGCATCGGCGTCCGGCGCGAAGAACGGGTTTTCGCGCACGCTTTCCCAGTTCTTGAACGGCACGGCAATGGGTCCGAGTTGCGCCAGATAACCGCGAATCACGGTGCCGTATTTCTCATGCAGCCACTTCCTGGCGATGGCGCCCGCCGCTACTCGCACCGCCGTTTCCCGCGCCGAAGAACGACCGCCGCCGCGGTAATCGCGGAAACCGTATTTCTGGTTGTAGGTGTAATCGGCATGGCCGGGCCGGAAGGTCTCGGCGATGTTGCCGTAATCCTTGCTGCGCTGGTCTTCGTTGCGGATCAGCAAGGCGATGGGCGTGCCAGTGGTCTTGCCGTCGAATACGCCGGACAGGATTTCCACCGTGTCCGACTCGCGCCGCTGGGTGACGTGGCGCGAAGTGCCGGGTTTGCGGCGATCAAGGTCATGCTGGATATCCGCCGCGCACAAACTCAAACCAGGCGGACAGCCATCGACAATGCAGCCGATGCCGGGACCGTGCGACTCGCCGAATGAAGTAACCGTGAACAGGTGACCGATGGAATTGCCAGACATGATGAAGATGCGCGTTGATGAGTCGCGGCGATTATCGCACGCTGACCGACAAGCTCTTGCCGCAGGGTAGTTGACGAAAAAGGTCAACTGTCATAGCTTCTGGCCCCATTATCATTACCAGGTCTTTTCCTGATTTGCACCGGCTCAGCCGGCCTCCACATACTGCCCATCCTTGGAGCAGACCTCAGGTTGGACCACCTCTCAGTTCCTGCCAGATTCGACACCTTCCACAATGACCAACCCACTTGAGGACAAGAGCTTTCGTTGGCTGTTTGACGCCGCCGACGCCATGCTGATTGCAGATAGCGGTGGCAGTATCCGGCTCGCCAACCCTGCGGCCGAGCGTCTGTTCGGCCACACCCAGGCGGAGTTTGAAGCAATCAACATCGAGGACCTGATCCCGCAGCGCTTCCGCGCCAAGCATGCGCACGACCGCGCCGACTACAAGGGATACCCGCGCGGACGCGTCATGGGCGCCGGGCTCGAACTCTGCGGCCTGCGCCGCGATGGCAGCGAGTTCGCCGCCGACGTGAGTCTGAGCCCGATCGGGGAAGGCATCACCCTGGCCACCGTGCATGACGTCAGCGCGCGTCGGCACGCCGAGCGCACTGTCATCGACCAGGCCGCCCTGCTGGAGCTCACCCACGATGCCATCCTGGTGCGCGACATGGACGACCGCATCAGCTACTGGAACCGCGGCGCCGAGGAACGCTACGGCTGGATGCGACAGGAAGCGCTGGGCGAGGTCGCCCACGCGCTGCTGCACACCGAGTTCCCCCTGCCCCTGGAAGAGCTGCGTACCGACCTGCTGCGCGACGGGCGCTGGGAAGGCGAAGTCATCCATACCCGCCACGATGGCACCAAGGTCCAGATGGCCAGCCGCTGGGCGCTGGTGCGCGCAACAGATGGAACCCCCAAAGCGGTGCTGGAAATCAACAGCGACGTCACCGCGCGCAGGCGCGCCGAGAAACGCCAGGTGCAGTTGATCGAGGCGCTCAAATCCGCCAACGAGGAACTCCAGAATTTCGCCTACGTGGTCTCGCACGACCTCAAGGCTCCGCTGCGCGCCATCGGCTCGCTTTCCGACTGGCTGGTCAGCGACTACGCCGACAAGCTCGACGACCAGGGCAGGGAATATCTTGGCCTGCTCAAAAGCCGAGTCATCCGCATGGACGCGCTGATCGACGGCATCCTGCAGCATTCCCGCGTGGGTCGGGTGCATGAGGCTCTCGTGCCGGTGGATGTCAATGCGCTGGTGCGCGAAATCATCGACTTGCTCGCACCGCCGCCTCATATCCGCGTCATCGTCGAGACCGCGCTGCCCACCCTCAAGGCCGAGCGCACACGCATCCAGCAGGTATTCCAGAACCTCATCTCCAACGCCATCAAATATCTGGACAAGCCCGAGGGCAGCATCCGCATCGGCTGCATCGACGATGGCGCAATGTGGCGATTCAGCATTGCCGACAACGGTCCGGGCATCGAGGCGCGCCACTTCGAGCGCATCTTTCAGTTATTCCAGACCCTCGCGCCCAAGGACCGGGTAGAGTCGAGCGGCGTCGGACTGGCCCTGGTCAAGAAGATCGTCGAACTCTACGGCGGCCAGGTCTGGCTGGAATCGGAAGTCGGCCAGGGCAGCACCTTCTTTTTCACGCTACCAAAACAATAGCTACACAGAGGAGACACCCTGCCATGAAGAACCCCGCCAAACCCATCCTGCTGGTGGAAGACGACCAGATCGACGCCATGACCGTGCGCCGCGCCCTGAAGGAATTGCACGTAACCAATCCGCTGGTCCATGTCGAAAACGGCGAAGAAGCCCTCGCCTACCTGCGCGATGCGACCAACAGCGTGCCCTGCCTGATTCTGCTGGACCTCAACATGCCGGTCATGAACGGCATCGAGTTCCTCCAGGCCGACAAGATCGACCCCATCCTCAAGCGCATCCCGGTGGTAGTGCTCACCACCTCCGAGGAGCAGCGCGACAAGGTGGCCAGCTTCGACCTGGGCGTGGCCGGCTACATGTGCAAGCCGGTGGACTACCGGCAATTCGTCGAGACCATACGCACCATCGATGCCTACTGGACGGTCAGCGAGCAGCCCGAATGAAGCCCGAAAGCATAATCCTAGAAACCTCAGTTGACCGCTCCTCAACCCTTGAGAGACCGCCTGTACTCTATGTTCAGAGCCTTCGATGGCATTCACCGGATGGGCGACACCGCTACGCGCCCGATTGCACGGTTTTCGGGCCGTCTGGCTGCGTTGCTCCTGATGAAGCTACTAAGCGAAGGACTAAGCCGCCAAAAGACGGCGGCCAAGTCCCTGCTTATCCTTGCGGGAAACGACCCCGCGCGTCGTCGCGCACCCGCAAGGGGCACGCCGGATTCGTACGCGCTGAAGCGCTACGACTCCGCTGCCTTGCCAGCCGACCCGAAAACCGCACACTCGGGCGCGTTCAACTGAGGTTTCTAGGATGATCCGGACCCCGGTGCATTTGTTGCTCGTCGAGGACGACGCGGTGGACCGCCTCGCCTGCAAACGCGCCCTCGCCGAACACCCGGAGCACGAATTCAGGATCACCGAGGCAGAAACCGCGCGCGCGGGGATCGCCCAGGCGCGCCTGGAAGCGCCGGACCTGATCCTGCTCGACCACCGCCTGCCGGACATGAACGGCCTCGAATTCCTCGCCGAGCTGGCCGCCGAAACCGGCGAGATCGCCGTGCCGGTGGTGATGCTTACCGGTACGCAGGACATCGCGGTGGCGGTGGACGCCATGCGCCGAGGCGCGCGCGACTACCTGACCAAGGACAGCGAGCGCAACTACCTCCAACTCCTGCCTGCGGTGATCCGGCGCGTACTGCGCGAGCAGCGCTCGCTCGCAGAAAAACGCGAGGCGGAGGCCAAGTACCGCTGCCTGGTGGAACAGATCCCGACCATCACCTACACCGCAGACCTCGACTTACCTGGCCATCTGCTCTACATCAGCCCGCAGATCCGACGCCTGGGCTTTACCCCGGAGGAATGGCTGGCGAGCCCGGACGGCACGCTGGCCCGCATCCACCCCGACGACCGGCCCCAGGTGCTGGCCGCCTTCGCGCGCAGCGTCGAATCCAACGCGCCGCTGCGCTGCGAGTACCGTCTGCTCGCCCGCAACGGGGAGGCCCGCTGGTTCCTCGACGAAGCGATGGTCTTGAGCGACGAGCGCGGCCGCCGACTCTTCCTCCAGGGCGTACTCATCGACATCACCGAGGACAAACGCCGCGAAGCGGAGCTGGAATACCATCGCCGCCGGCTGGAGGAACTGGTGTCCAGGCGCACCGCTCAGCTCGAGAAGCAGACCGAACTGCTTGAGTCGGCCAATACGAATCTCATCGCCGAGATCGCGGAGCGCCGCCGCGCGGCAGCGGCTTTACGCGAGAGCGAGACACGCTTCCGGCTACTGCTGGAATCGGCTGGAGAAGGCATCTACGGACTCGATAACGAGGGGCGTTGCACCTTCGTCAACGATGCCGCCCTGGAGATGCTCGGCTACACCCGGCAGGAGATCATCGGCCGCGACACCCACAGCCTTATCCACCATTCCTACGCCGACGGCACCCCGCATCCCGTCGAGGCATGCCGCATCTACGACGCCTTCCGCAAGGGCGATCCGAACCGCGGTATCGTCGAACTTTTCTGGCGCAAGGACAATAGTTGCTTCCCCACCGAGTGCTCGGTCCAACCGCTGCGCCACGCAGGGCGCGTCACCGGCGCGGTGCTGGTGTTCCGCGACGTCAGCGAGGCCCAGGCGCTCACCCGACGGCTTTCCCACCAGGCCAGTCACGACGCCCTCACCGGGTTGGTCAATCGCCAGGAGTTCGAGCGCCGGCTCGACCGCGTGCTGGCCGATGCCCAAAGCGAAGCCGGCGAGCATGCCCTGTGCTATCTGGATCTCGATCAATTCAAGGTGATCAACGACAGTTGCGGCCACGCCGCCGGCGACCACCTGCTGCGAGAGATCGCCGGCCGGCTACAGGGCCGGCTGCGCGCGCGCGACACCCTGGCGCGTCTGGGCGGCGACGAATTCGGCGTGCTGCTGGAGCGCTGCCCGCTCGATCAAGCCCTGCGCATCGCCACCGAGCTGCGCGACGAGGCGCAAAGCTACCGCTTCACCTGGGAGGGCAAACCCTTCAAGGTCGGCGTCAGCATCGGTCTGGTGCCCCTCACCGCAGCCGACAGCTCCGCCAATGCCCTGATCGCCGCCGATGCCGCCTGCTATGCCGCCAAGGAACTGGGCAGAAACCGGGTGCATGTCTTCCATCTGGAAGACGCGGTCCTCGCCCATCAGCGCGCCCAGGCGGGCTGGGTCTCACGCCTCACCCACGCGCTGGACGCGGACCGCTTCCGGCTCTACAGCCAGCCCATCGCCCCCCTGTCCGCCCGCAAGTCCGAGCGCCCGCATTACGAGATCCTGCTGCGCCTGCTGGACGAAGACGACCAACTGATCGAACCCGGCGCTTTCATCCCGGCGGCAGAGCGCTACAACCTGATGCCGACCATCGACCGCTGGGTAATCCGCGAAGTGATCAGCCGCCATGCCGCTCGCGAGGCGCTGAACGCAGATCGCCCCCTGTATGCCATCAACCTGTCCGGCCACAGCCTCGTCGATGAGCGGCTGGTGGAATTCGTCCGCAGCCTGCTCGACGAGTACCACGTGCCGGCCGACATGCTCTGCTTCGAGATCAGCGAGACCACGGCCATCGCCAACCTGGCCCGGGCCGCCTGCGTCATCGAGGAATTCAAGCAGCTCGGCTGCCTGTTCGCGCTGGACAACTTCGGCAGCGGCATCGCCTCCTTCGGCTATCTCAGAACCCTGCCGGTGGACTACATCAAGATCGATGGCGGCTTCATCCGCACCCTGGCCGAGGACCGCATCCACCGCGCCATGGCCGAGGCCATCAACCGGATCGCCCACGTCATGGCGATCGAAACCGTGGCCGAATGCGCCGAGAGCGTGGACATCATCGACCTGCTCAGGGAAATGGGGGTCGACCATGCCCAGGGCTATGCCCTGGCCATCCCGCAGCCGCTCGAACAGCGCGAATAAACCTGAAAACATCAGTTGGCAGATAAATTTATTACGATTCCATGTCTTGCGAGATATCTGTAGGTGCGAATTTATTCGCACAGAAGTCCTTGATTGTGCGAATAAATTCGCACCTACGAGCGCTTCAACTGCTGTTTTCAGGTTTATTCACTGGCTCTCAGCGAGCCAGCCGGCCCAGCATTTCCACGCCCCAGGCCACGCCAAAACCGGTGATATCCGACCCCGCCGCACCCAGCCCGCCCTTGCAGCGGCTGGACGAGAGATCGACATGCAGCCAGGGCGTATCGGCGACGAAGCGTTGCAGAAAACGCGCCGCCAGGATGTGGTCCGCCTCGCCATCGAGCGTGCATTGCTTGACGTCCGCGACGGTCGAATCCAGCGCCTCGTCGTAATCCTCCGGCATCGGGAAAACCACCACGCGCTCACCGGTCGCACTACCGGCGAGCTGCGCTTTTTGCGCCAGCTCGTCGCGGTTGCTGATCACCCCGCTCATCCGCTCGCCCAGCGCCACCGCCATGCTGCCGGTGAGGGTGGCGAAGTCGATGATCGCCGCCGGTTTTTCTTTCGCCGCCAGCGCCAGGGTATCGGCCAGCACCATGCGGCCCTCGGCGTCGGTGTGGACGATTTCGATGGTGGTACCGTTGAGCGCCGTCACCACCTCGTTCTGGGTGTAAGCCTCGGGCGAAAGATGGTTTTCGGCGATGGCCAGCCAGACCTCCAGCTTCACCGCCAGCTTCAGGCGCGTCGCGGCCAGCAGAATGCCCAGCGCCACCGCGGAGCCGTTCATGTCGTCGTGCATGTTGTTCATGTAGCGCGCCGGCTTCAGGTTGTGGCCGCCGGTATCGAAGCAGATGCCCTTGCCGACCAGGGCGAGGGTTTCACCGCCCTTCCCTTTTCCGGCATACGACAGCCGCACGATGGCCGCATCCTCATGCCCGCTGCCGCGCGCCACCGCCAGAAAAGCGCCCGCCTTCAGCTTCTTCAAGCGTTTGATGTCGTATTCCTCGATTTGCCAGCCTTCCATTTCCGCCAGGGCGCGGATGCGCTCGCGATAACTGGCCGGGTTGAGCACATTGGGCGGCAGCATGGTGAGTTCGCGGCTCAGGCTATTGCCCTCGGCCACGGCGCGCGCCCGCTTCAGGTCCAGCCCGCTCAGCCCATGCAATTCGATGCGCCGCAACACCTGCGCCGGCTTCTCGCTCTTCCAGACGGGTAGCACCGCACCATTCAGCCAGGCCACATAAGCGGCGGCCTCGGCGGCGCGGGCGCGGAAGGCTTCATCGCCGAACACGGCGATGTCGATCGCCTCAGGATGTTCGTCCAGCAAGGACTTCAACGCCTGCCGCAGCGAGCTGTGCCAGGCATGGACATCCTTCGTCTCATCCAGGCGCAGCCAGACCGACAAACAGCCGCCCGGCAACTCCAGCGCCAGCGGCGTCTTGCCCAACGCATCCGCCGCCTTGCCGCGCCGCTTGAGCGCAAGCAATGCCGCCGCATGTTCCGGCGCATCGTGCCAGTCCGCCCCGGCAGGCAGGAGGATGAGCAAATGACGGATAGCCGGCGCGCGTTCGTGCAGGGTTGCGGCGTGCTGGGTCAGGCGGGCGAGGGGGTGCGGGGTTTGTTTCATGGCGAGGCGGGAAGAAAGGGAGAGGCGCGAGTGTACCCGCGCGCTGCCACGCAAGCCGCCCTACGACCTACTACGACCGACACGGCTGAATAGTCACGAAAATTGACCCTCAAAGCCGCTGCCTCGATAATCCGCCGGCTTTCGTAACCCAGCGGAGTCGTTGGCGCTATAGCGTTTACGAATCCGGCGTCCCTCATGCAGCACGTAGGGCGGAAAAGCGAAGCGCCTTCCGCCATTTCACCGCACATTCGGCGGAAGGCAGCGGAGTCGTTGCCGCTTTAGCGGCTTACGAATCCGGCGTGCCCCTTGCGGGTGCGCTTCGCTTTTCCGCCCTACGCTTGCCAGCCCACTTCGGAGCAACCCCTCACATGCCGAATTCCCTGCCTGACCACGATCCTCAGGAAACCCGCGAGTGGCTCGACGCCCTTACCGCCGTCATTGAAGAAGAAGGCGTCGAGCGCGCCCATTTCCTGCTGGAAAAACTGATCGACAAGGCGCGCCGCTCCGGTGCTTACCTGCCCTACAACGCGACCACCGGCTATGTGAATACCATTCCGACGCACATGCAGGTGAAGCATCCCGGCGATGTCGCGATCGAACGCCGCATCAAGGCGCTGATCCGCTGGAACGCGGTGGCCTGCGTGATGCGCGCCAACGAGAAGGCGCCCGGCGTCGGCGGCCACATCGCCAGTTTCCAGTCCTCCGCCACGCTGTACGACGTCGGCTTCAACCATTTCTTCAAAGCCCAGACCCCCGAGCACGGCGGCGATCTGGTCTATTTCCAGGGCCACGCCTCGCCCGGCATCTACGCCCGCGCCTTCATCGAAGGCCGCATCAGCGATGAGCAATTCGGCAATTTCCGCCAGGAAACCGGCGGCGCAGGCATCCCCTCCTACCCGCACCCCTGGCTGATGCCTGATTTCTGGCAGTTCCCGACCGTGTCGATGGGTCTCGGCCCGATCACCGCGATCTATCAGGCGCGCTTCCTCAAATATCTGCACGACCGCGGCATCGCCGACACCTCGGGCCGCAAGGTCTGGGCCTTCCTGGGCGACGGCGAGACCGACGAGCCGGAAACCCTGGGCGCCATCACGCTGGCCTCGCGCGAGAAACTCGACAACCTGATCTTCGTCATCAACTGCAACCTGCAACGTCTCGACGGCCCGGTGCGCGGCAACGGCAAGATCATCCAGGAACTGGAAGCCGCCTTCCGTGGCGCCGGCTGGAACGTGCTCAAGGTGATCTGGGGTTCGTACTGGGACCCGCTGCTGGCGATGGACAGCAAGGGCCTGCTGCGCCAGCGCATGGAAGAATGTGTCGATGGCGAATACCAGAACTTCAAGGCCAAGGGCGGCGCTTACACGCGCGAGCATTTCTTCGGCAAATACCCGGAATTGCAGGAAATGGTCGCCGCCATGTCCGACGACGATATCTGGCGCTTGAACCGCGGCGGCCACGACCCGCACAAGGTTTACGCGGCCTACGCGGCGGCGGTGGCGCACACCGGCCAGCCCACGGTGATCCTGGCCAAGACCGTCAAGGGCTACGGCATGGGCGCCTCCGGCGAGGCGCAGAACCCGACCCACCAGCAGAAGAAGATGGCGCTGGAAGACCTGCGCGCCTTCCGCGACCGCTTCGGCATCCCGATTTCCGATGCCGATCTGGAGCACCTGCCGTTCTACCGGCCGGCGGAAGACAGCCCGGAGATGAAATATCTGCACGCCCGCCGCGCCGAACTGGGCGGCTACATCCCCACCCGCCTGCGCAAGACGGCAGCGCTGCAAGCGCCGCCGCTGTCCACTTTCCAGGCCATGCTGGAAGCCACCGGCGAACGCGAAATCTCCACCACGATGGCCTTCGTGCGCCTGCTCACCACGCTGCTGCGCGACAAGACGCTGGGCCGCCACATCGTCCCCATCATCCCGGACGAAGCGCGCACCTTCGGCATGGAAGGTTTGTTCCGCACGGTCGGCATCTATTCCTCGGTCGGCCAACTGTATGAGCCGGTCGATTCCGATCAGGTCATGTATTACCGCGAGGACAAGGGCGGCCAGATTCTGGAAGAAGGCATCAACGAGGCCGGCGCGTTCTCGTCCTGGCTTGCCGCCGCCACCTCGTACAGCACCAACGGCGTGCAGATGATGCCGTTCTACATCTACTACTCGATGTTCGGCTTCCAGCGCATCGGCGATCTGGCCTGGGCCGCCGGCGACGCGCGCGCACGCGGCTTCCTGCTCGGCGGCACCGCCGGCCGCACCACGCTGAACGGCGAAGGTCTGCAACACGAGGACGGCCACAGCCATCTGCAGGCGGCGATGATCCCCAACTGCATTTCTTACGACCCGACTTTCCATTACGAACTGGCGGTGATCGTGCAGGACGGCATGCGCCGCATGTTCCAGGAACAGGAAGACGTGTTCTATTACCTGACGGTGATGAACGAGAATTACAGCCACCCGGCGCTGCCCAAGGGCGCCGAGAAAGGCATCCTGAAAGGCTTGTACCGCTTGAGCGAAGGCGGCAAGGCCAAGGGCAAGGCGCGGGGTGGCAAACCCTCGCCGCGCGTGCAACTGATGGGCTCCGGCACCATCCTGCGCGAGGTCATGGCCGCCGCCGAACTGCTGGAAGCCGACTGGGGCATCGCCGCCGATGTCTGGAGCGCGACCAGCTTCAACGAACTGCGCCGCGAAGCGCAGGACGTACATCGCTGGAACCTGCTGCACCCGGACCAGAAGGCCAAAACCTCCCATGTCGAGCAGTGCCTGGACGCCACGGAAGGCCCGATCATCGCCTCCACCGACTACATGCGCGCTTTCCCGGACCAGATTCGTCCCTATCTGAATCGCCGCTTTGTCACCCTCGGCACCGACGGCTTCGGCCGTTCCGACTCGCGCGAGGCGCTGCGCCGTTTCTTCGAGGTGGATCGCCACTTCGTCGTTCTGGCCGCACTCAAGGCGCTGGCCGATGACGGCGTGATACCGGCAGCCAAGGCCGCGGAAGCGATCAAGAAATACGGCATCGACGCCGACCGGCCGAATCCGGTCAACGTTTAAGGAAACCACAAGATGACGATCAAGGAAGTGCTCGTCCCCGATATCGGCAGCTTCAAGGACGTCGAGATCATTGAAATTCTGGTGAATGTCGGCGACAGCATCGTCACCGACGCCGCGTTGATGACGGTGGAATCCGACAAGGCCGCGATGGACATCCCGGCGCCGTTCGGCGGCATCGTGAAGGAACTCAGGATCAAGGTCGGCGACAAGGTTTCCGCCGGCTCGCTGGTCCTGATGCTGGATACATCCAGTGACACCACACCCGCGACCGCTTCGCCGGTCGTCAAATCGTTCGTTCCCCCCGCCCCCCCCGGGGGAGGGGCCGGAGGAGAGGGAAACTCGCCCGTCGCCAACGTGCCGCAGCCGACCCACCCGGCGCCGGAAGTCCCCGCTCACATTCCGCCCAGGCACCAGCCCGACCCGGTTGCCGCCCATGCGGAATTCGCCGCCGGAAAAGCGGCCCACGCTAGCCCCTCGGTGCGCCGTTTCGCGCGCGAGTTGGGCATACACCCCGGCGGCGCCGACCTCAGCCGCATCAAAGGCAGCGGCCCGCACGGCCGCATCCTGAAAGAAGACGTGCAGAACTGGATCAAGGCGGAACTGGCCAAGCCCACCGGCGAAGCCATCGGCCTCGGTTTCCCGCCCGCACCGGTGATCGACTTCGCTCAATTCGGCGACATCGAAACCCAGGCGCTTTCCCGCATCAAGAAGCTGTCCGGCGCCAACCTGCACCGCAACTGGGTCAGCGCGCCGCATGTCACCCAGTTCGACGAAGCCGACATCACCGACCTGGAAGACTTCCGCAAATCGATGCTCGATGAAGCCGCCAAAAGCAAACCCGGCGGCGTCAAACTCACCCTGCTCGCCTTCCTGATGAAAGCCGTGGTCAACGCCATGCGCACCTATCCACAGTTCAACGCCTCGCTCGCCGCCGACGGCGAAAACCTGGTGCTGAAAAAGTACTTCCACGTCGGCTTCGCCTGCGACACGCCGGACGGCCTGGTCGTGCCGGTGATCCGCGACGTCAACAAGAAAGACGTGATGGACATCGCCCGCGAACTGGCCGAACTGTCCGAACTGGCGCGCGAGCGCAAGCTCAAGATCAACGCCATGCAGGGCGGCTGCTTCACGATTTCCAGCCTCGGCGGCATCGGCGGCACCGCGTTCACACCGATCATCAACTGCCCGGAAGTCGCCATCCTCGGCCTCTCGCGGGCGAGCATGCAACCGGTGTGGAACAAGGCAAGCAAGAGCTTCGAGCCGCGGCTGATGTTGCCGCTGTCGCTGTCCTACGACCACCGCGTCATCGACGGCGCCGACGGCGCGCGCTTCACCAGCCATCTGCGCCTGATGCTGTCGGATGTGCGGCGGTTGTTGCTGTAACAAACGTAGCACCGTAGGTTGGGCAAAGCGCAGCGTGCCCAACAATCCGTCGCAATGTTGGGCACGCTGCGCTTTGCCCAACCTACGAAACTGAACACGAGATCGAACCATGAGCCAAACGATAGAAATAAAAGTCCCCGACATCGGCGGCTTCAAGGATGTCGAAGTTATCGAAATCCTGGTGAACGTCGGCGACGCCCTGGCCAAAGACGCCTCGCTGATCACCGTCGAATCCGACAAGGCCGCGATGGACATTCCCTGTGCGCAGGCTGGCGTGGTCGAGAAATTGCTGGTGAAGGTAGGCGACAAGGTGTCGGAAGGCACGCCGCTGCTAATGTTGAGCACGGCAGCCGCTTCACTCCCCTCCCCCGCAAGCGGGGGAGGGGCCGGGGGAGAGGGTGTTTCAGTCACCGCATCCCATTCGTCGCAGACTTCCCCTCTCCCCAGCCCTCTCCCGCAAGCGGGAGAGGGGGAAAAAGCCGACCTGCACGCCCAGGTCGTCGTCCTCGGCGCCGGCCCCGGCGGCTACACCGCCGCCTTCCGCGCCGCCGATCTCGGCCTGCAAGTCGTGCTGGTGGAACGTTACCCCGACCTCGGCGGCGTCTGCCTCAACGTCGGCTGCATCCCGTCGAAAGCGCTGTTGCACACCGCCAAACTGATCACCGAAGCGGAAGAAATGGCCGCGCATGGCGTCAGCTTCGGCAAGCCCAAGGTCGATCTCGCCCAACTGCGCGCATGGAAAGCCAACGACGTGGTCGCCAAGCTGACCGGCGGCCTCGCTCAACTCGCCAAACAACGCAAAGTGAGCGTCGTTCACGGCGTCGCCCAGTTCACCGGCACGCATCAAATCCAGGTCACCGCCGAAGATGGCAGCGTCAAGACCATTTCCTTCGACAACGCCATCATCGCGGCCGGTTCGCAAGTCATCAAACTGCCGTTCCAGCCGGACGATCCGCGCGTGATGGACTCCACCGGCGCACTGGCGCTGGAAGATGTGCCGAAGCGCATGCTGGTCATCGGCGGCGGCATCATCGGCCTGGAAATGGGCACCGTGTACGACGCGCTTGGGAGCCGCGTCACCGTGGTCGAACTCGGCAGCCAGTTGATCCCCGGCTGCGATGCCGATCTGGTGCGCCCGCTCGCCAAACGCATGGAAAAACGCTTCGAGAAAATCCTGCTGAATACCGGCGTCACCGACATAAAAGCAACAGACGACGGCATCCACGTCACGCTGAAAGCCGGCGAAACAACCAGCAGCGAAGTCTTCGACCGCGTCCTCGTCGCCATCGGTCGTCGCCCCAACGGCAAGCTGATCGGCGCGGAAGCGGCCGGCGTGAGCGTCACCGAACAGGGCTTCATCCCGGTCGATAAACAGATGCGCACCAACGTCCCCCACATCTTCGCCATCGGCGACATCGTCGGCCAGCCCATGCTGGCGCACAAAGCCGTGCACGAAGGCAAGATCGCCGCCGAAGTCATCGCCGGTCACAAGGTGGAATTCCAGGCGCTGGCGATTCCGTCCGTCGCCTACACCGACCCGGAAGTGGCCTGGGTCGGCGTCACCGAAACCGAAGCCAAGGCGCAAGGCCTCTCTTATGAAAAAGGCGCATTCCCCTGGGCCGCCAGCGGCCGTGCGCTATCCATCGCCCGCACCGAAGGCATGACCAAGCTGATCATGGACAAGGAATCCGGCCGCGTCATCGGCGCCGGCATCGTCGGTATCAACGCCGGCGAGTTGCTGGCCGAAGCCGTGCTGGCGATCGAAATGGGCGCCACCGCGGAAGACATCGGCCTCACCATCCATGCCCATCCGACCTTGTCCGAGACGATCTGCTTCGCCGCCGAAATGGCCGAAGGCACCATCACCGACCTGCTGCCGCCGAAGAAGTAGCCCCCACGTCCTCGACCAGCCCGGCCTGGCACTGGCGGCGGCTACGACAGGCCTTCAGGCCGATGATGCCCAGCCCCGCCAGCAGCATCGCCCAGGTTTCCGGTTCGGGGACCGGTTGCATCCAGTTGCGGTTCAGTTCCACCCAGGTTCCGTCCTTTTTCTTTTGATAGACGCCGTAGTACGACGCATACGGGCTCGCCGGGTCGACCACAATGAAGGGATCGACGATCAACTGGCCGTAGGTATGCGATCCCTTGCCACCCGAGTTCAGAACGACGGTGCCGCTCACATAGGCGGTGAAACTCGTGTTCGGCGCAACGGAAGTCTGGATCGTCGCCGAATAGGAGAGCGGCGCATCCACCGGATACTCATGAAAGTAGCCCTTCCCGTTCACCGTGGAGCCGACCATCCTGAAATAGCCGCCGCCGTCACCCGTGACATCCCCTTCTATCCTGATCGATGCCTTGACCGGCACGGAAGTCGGCGCTGGAGTTCCAGCTGGCAGGGGAGATTCGAGGCGTACCTGGTGGGAATAGCTGTAGCTGCCGCCGAATTCCCAACCATTAATCAAATTAGTGTCTTTGACCCCGATATAGAGCTCGCCTCGGATATCGAGCATCACCTCGCAGCCATCACCGCCATATTTGTTGACATCGTAGGTATAGCCGGTGCCTTTTTTGGAGGTGTAATCACCCCCGATGTTGATGATGGTGCATGACCCCGGTGATGGCAGCGCGACCGAGGCCAGCGCCTGGTTCGTGGTACTCCCCATGACGCCAGCAATGCATGCTAGTACAAAACAAACCCTGTTCATTCCCTACTCTCCCATGAAGAAAGGCTGCCGCACCGCCGGCGTCCGCGCCCTGCCCATCCCACCAATCCCAGCCCCGCCAGCAGCATCGCCCAGGTTTCCGGCTCGGGCACCGGCACGGCGGTGACCACGAGGTCGC